>NZ_KV807741.1:0-10368 GCF_001812125.1 Streptococcus sp. HMSC071D03 | reverse complement strand
TTTTGTCTTGTTCTTGTTTCAATTGACTATATAGAAAAAACTGAGGTGTTATTCTCAGTTTTTTCTATATTTTATTGCTGTCTTCGTGGATTTTGTTGGGGTTGGTTTTGTTGTTGAGAATTTGCAGATGAGTTTGGTTGCGTTGCATTTGGATTAGTAGTACCATTCGTATTTTCATTTGAGGAGCTTTCACTTTCAGTTGTTGAAGTTGAACTTGAGCTAGAGCTCTCTGTTGTCGAACTTGCTTGAGTTGATTGTGGAATCCAGTTGCTACGTGCCCCATTCTTGAAGACGTAATCACCGCTTCTATAAAGTCCTTCTGGCATTGTCCAGTCACCAGGATGATCGTCCTCTGCTAGATACTGCATCATAGAACGATAGATACTAGTGGCAACAGTAAAGCCATCACCAACGATTGGAGTAAGGCGGTTTGAGTAACCGGTCCAGACTGCCATTGAATATTTACGGGTATAACCAACAAACATTTCATCCGGAGCAACAAATTGACTTGTTTTGATGTGGTTTTCAATCTCTTCATCAGTGTAGTTTGATGTACCAGTTTTACCTGCTTGTGGAAGCCATGAAATATAAGCGTCTCGACCTGTACCAGAGTATAATACGGTTTTCATCATTTCTGTCATCATATAGGCGGTTGTTTCTTTCATAGCACGAGTACCTTGATCAGAAAACTCTTTTGAACTACCGTCGCTAAAGACAACTTTATTGATATACATTGGTTTGTGATAGATACCACCGTTAGCAAATGCAGCATAGGCGGCAGCCATTTTTTCACTACTTGCACCGTACTGTTTACCTGATTCAGTCGTATTACTTGAAATTGCGTTTGCATATACCATGGTTGGATAATCAATGCCAAGTCCGTTTAAGAATTTTTTGGCTTTATCGAGTCCAACTCTATCGAGAGTTTCAACTGCTGGTACGTTACGAGATTGTTGGATAGCAGTTTGAAGAGTGATGTTACCATAATAGCCACGATCCCAGTTGTAGACTGGAGTGCTAGTACCTGGGAATTTATATGGTACATCCTTAAGCATATAAGCAGTTGAGTCATAGATATCGTACTCAAGTGCAGGTGCATAGTCCGTAATTGGTTTCATAGTTGAACCCCAGTCACGGTTTGTTTCCACTGCTTGGTTAGTACCAAAGGATACATTGCTAGCTTGGTGACGAGATCCGAGTTGGGCAATAACGTTACCATTTGATACATCAATGATAGTAGAAGCTGCTTGGATATCATCATCAGGATAGTTTACGTATTGATCAGTATTATAGACGTCCCAAAGGTGTTTTTGTACCTCTTGGTCAACGTTTGTATAGACTTCCATACCTGTTGTTAATAGATTATAACCTGTCTCTTGTTCTACTTGGTCAATAACCTCTTTAAGATAGTTATCCATGTACTGTGGATAGCTATTAACAGATTTTAGACTTTGAAGTCCATCTGTGATTGGAGTATTGATGGCTGTTTCATATTGTTCGGCTGTAAGGTATCCTTGCCTTTGCATTTCTGACAAAACAAGGTTTCGTCTTTCAAGGGCAGCTTCAGGATGAGAATAAGGATCGTATTGGTTTGGAGCCTGTGGCATACCTGCTAAGAGTGCTAGCTGTGGAATGGACAAATCTTTGAGATCCTTACCATAGTAGTTCTCTGCAGCAGTCTGCATACCATAGTTACCATTTGACATGTAGACCTTATTGACGTAATAGGTCAAGATTTCTTGTTTAGTTGCAGTTCGCTCTAGCTGGATAGCTAACCAAGCTTCTTGAACTTTACGGGATAGGGTTTGATCAGCTGTCGATGTTGAGAAGTAGGTCAATTTTATCAACTGCTGAGTCAAAGTTGATCCACCTTGAAGACCACTGTTGCTTCGAAGGTTACGAAGGAAAGCTCCTGCTATACGAATGCTATCAATTCCTCTATGGTTAAAGAAACGGTGATCCTCGATAGAGACAATCGCATTGACAAGATCAGTAGGAATGTCACTACTTTGAGCATTGACGCGACGTTCAGCACCTAAATCTGCGATGAGTTCATTTTTGCTATCATAAATTTTACTTGATGTAGTTGCAACAAGTTTGCTTTCAGAGAGTTCAGGAGCCTTGTTTGCATAGTAAAGAAATACACCACCGCCAAGTAGGAAAGCTACGATAAATAAGCTAATCATAACAATGCTGAGGTATTTAACGATGCGCAAGATAGTTTGTTTGTTCATATTGTTTTACCACCTAGTAAATGTTGTTTGACTGTATCAAGGTAAGGAATTTGTGGAAAAGCAGACTGCTCAATCACATAACCGAATTCTTTGATATAGTCAAGCGGCATTGACTTTTTTCCCATATCCTGATGATAAAAACGGACGAGGTCAAGTGCCGGCAATAAATACGTTTCTTGATAAGAAGAAAAATGAAGAAGGACAAAGCAAATTCCTTTTTGTTCAAGGACTTGTTCCATATGCCGAATCTGATGAGGATGGAAGTTCTTCATCGGAATCGCATGTTTTTGCTTGGTTTCCTTGGCTTCGAAATCGATGTAAAACCCTTCATAAACTCCAGAATAATCGGTAGTCGATGCTTGTCTAAAATAAGCTTCAACAATCTTAGCACGACTACGCTGAGGATAGTCGACGCGGACAATCTGAACAGGAGTAGGTTTCTTATGGATAACAGCCAAACCGTGTGTCAGATAATAATCGTTTGTAGCATTGATCATCTTCTCAAAGGTCATCCCACGATTTGCGAAATTTTTAATTTGTGAGGTGACTTCTTGTTTTTTTTTTGATGAAAGTTTATGAGGATAGTTGACCATAATTCTCCTTATTGGTACAATAACATCACTCTATTATATCATAAAAGTGCACAGAAAGGATGAAAAAATGCATACAGCCTTGGTTTTAGGCTATTCTAGCTTTGATTTAGGATTGTTTAATGACAAAGATATTCGTTTAAAAATTATTAAAAAAGCCATTCGTAGAGATTTGGAAAAAATGGCAGACGAAGGGGTGAAATGGTTGGTATTTACGGGAACTCTGGGATTTGAACACTGGGTTTTAGAGGTGGCTAGAGATATGAAAGATGACTTTGGTTTCCAACTTGCCACTATCTTTGATTTTGAAACTCATGGGGAAAACTGGAATGAGGGGAATCAGGTCAAACTGAGTGAATTTAAACAAGTTGATTTTGTTAAGTACGCCTATCCAAATTACGAGCACAAGGGTCAATTACGAGATTATCAACTTTTCTTATTTGAAAATACAGATGGCGCCTATCTTTTTTATGATGAAGAAAATGAAACAAAACTGAAGTATTTTTACGAACTGATGAAAAAGAAAGACAACTATATTACAAAAAGATTAACATTTGAGGAATTAAACGAAGTAGCTGAAAATTTTTCCGAAAATTGAGCCTTTGACCTTGCTTTTTGTTTGCCTTTTTTTATATAATAATACTAGCAACTGAGAATGGAGAGAGACATGGCAAGTATTATTTTTACAGCAAAAGATATTTTTGAACAGGATTTTGGAAGAGAAGTACGTGGATATAGTAAAGCAGAGGTTGATGGATTTTTGGATGATGTCATCAAGGATTATGAAACTTATGCAGCATTAGTGAAGTCACTCCGTTCAGAAATCGCGGAGCTTAAAGAGGAATTGGCTAAAAAACCTCAAGTGACACCAGCAACTTCTGAACCAGCAGATCATGGAAGTACGACTTCTATGACAAACTTTGATATTTTGAAACGTTTGAATCGTCTTGAAAAAGAAGTATTTGGCAAACAAATCATGGATAATTCTGATTTCTAAGAATACTTCTGTTGTGCAATTTTTGGATAATCGCGTGAAGAGAATTTCTTTTCATGAGGAAAGTCCATGCTAGCACAGGCTGTGATGCCTGTAGTGTTTGTGCTAGGCGAAACCATAAGCCTAGGGACGAGAAATCGTTACGGCAGTTGAAATGGCTAAGTCTTTTGATAGGTCAGAGTAGGCTTGAAAGTGCCACAGTGACGGAGTCTCTCTGGAAACGGAGAGAGTGGAACGCGGTAAACCCCTCAAGCTAGCAACCCAAATTTTGGTCGGGGCATGGAGTGCGCGGAAACGAACGTAGTACTCTGACTGCTATCAGCTAGAGCTGCTAGTGGTAGACAGATGATTATCGAAGGAAGTGGTCCTAGTCACTTCTGGAACAAAACATGGCTTATAGAAAATTGCATATAGGTTGGGGCTGAGATATATTCTCAACCTCATTTTTTAAAGTGAATAAAGAAAGGTCTATAAAAGACTGAAATGAAAACAACATTTAATTTAATTGCTACTGCTGCGGCGGGTTTGGAAGCTGTAGTTGGGCGTGAGGTACGCGATCTTGGTTATGATTGTCAGGTTGAAAACGGTCGTGTCCGTTTTCAAGGTGATGTGAAAGCAATCATCCAAACAAACTTGTGGCTAAGAGCTGCGGATAGGATCAAAATCGTTGTGGGAACTTTTCCTGCAAAAACATTTGAAGAACTCTTCCAAGGTGTTTTTGCTCTAGATTGGGAGAACTATCTCCCACTTGGAGCCCGTTTCCCAATTGCCAAGGCTAAGTGTGTCAAGTCAAAATTACACAATGAGCCAAGTGTGCAGGCAATTTCTAAGAAGGCAGTCGTTAAGAAACTACAAAAACACTATGCACGACCAGAAGGTGTTCCCCTGATGGAGAATGGCCCTGAGTTCAAGATTGAAGTTTCCATTTTGAAAGATATAGCGACTCTTATGATTGATACAAGTGGGTCAAGTCTCTTTAAACGTGGCTATCGTACCGAAAAGGGTGGTGCTCCTATCAAAGAAAATATGGCAGCTGCTATTTTGCAACTGTCAAACTGGTATCCAGATAAGCCTTTGATTGATCCAACCTGTGGTTCGGGAACTTTTTGTATTGAGGCGGCTATGATTGCGCGCAAGATGGCGCCTGGTTTGCGTCGTTCCTTTGCCTTTGAAGAATGGAACTGGGTCAGTGACCGCTTGATTCAAGAAGTCAGAACTGAGGCTAGTAAGCAGATAGATCGAGAGATTAAACTGGATATTATGGGCTGTGATATTGATGGTCGTATGGTAGAAATTGCCAAGGCTAATGCGCAGGCAGCAGGAGTATCTGGAGATATTCTCTTTAAACAGATGCGCGTACAGGATTTGCGTACGGACAAGATTAACGGAGTTATTATCTCTAACCCACCATATGGGGAACGTCTGTCAGATGATGCAGGAGTAACTAAACTTTATGCTGAAATGGGTGAGGTTTTTGAACCACTCAAAACTTGGAGTAAGTTTATCTTGACTAGTGATGAAGCCTTTGAAAGTAAATATGGTAGTCAGGCGGACAAAAAACGAAAACTCTATAATGGTACTTTGAAAGTTGATTTATATCAATATTTTGGTCAACGTGTCAAAAGAAATTTGACAGATTAGAAAGGAGTTGCCATGGATCCAAAGGATAAAAAAGAAGAGTTGTTAGAACCTGAGAAAACCTCCCAGGAACCTCAGTTTGATTTTGAGGAAGCTAAGGATCTAACGGTTGGACAAGTTATTCGAAAAAATGAAGAAATCGAAGCAGGAGTAACTCCTGATGATACCATTTTGGACAAATACATTAAACAACACCGTGAAGAAATCGAAGCTGATAAATTTACAAACATTCAGGCTAAGAAAGAGGAACTTCAAAGTCTAGATGATTTGATCCAAGAAGCTAAAGAAACGATTGATGAAGAGACAGAACCAGTAGAAGAAGTTTCTGAATCAGAGAAGTTTGATGAAGAAGAGGGAATAGAAGGTCAAGAATTCATCCTTCCGCCACTAGAGGAAATCTTACTTATGGATAAAAACCTAGTGGAACCTGTAACTGAGCCCCTTGTGGTCGAGGATGATGATGCTTTGCAAGAGGAATATCAATCCTTATCTCGCTCTGCTCAAGCAGAAGATGAGCCACAAAACAAAAAGCTGTGGATCATCTTGTCAGCTCTTTTAGCGATTATTGTCTTGATTATTGGGGGTAGCTACTACGTTTATCGTCAGATTACTCGTTCTTCTCAAGAAATTCAGTCTCAGTCATCTGATGCAGGTTTGGTAAGCAATCAAGCAATACTCAATCAATTCAACAGTCTTTATGATACTTTTTATACTGATGAGAATAAAACTGCCCTAAAAAATAGTCAGTTTAGTCAACTGAATCAGCTCAAAGAACTTTTAGATAAACTTGAGGGAACTAGTGAGCATACTCTTGCCAAATCAAAATACGATAGTCTTGAAACACAAATCAAAGCGGTACAAGATGTTAATGCTCAATTTGAAACACCAGCGATCACAGATGGTGTTCTAAACACGAATGCTAAGGTTAAGGCAGATGCCAAATTTACCGAAGTTAAGACTGGGAATACTGAAATTGATAAACTGCTAGATAAGGCCATTAGTCTCGGTAAGAGTCAACTTTCAAGTTCTACAAGCTCTAGCAGTAGTCAATCAAGTTCATCAAGCCAAACAGAGTCAAACTCAGCAACTGAAAGCAATGCTAGCAGCTCTGCTAATGCATCAACTTCAGCGGGTGAAACAGCCTCAGCAAATAATATCCTTAATAGTGGACTAGCAAGCAATGGTGTGAACCTACAAAGAAGTGTCAGTCGAGTACCGTACAATCAAGCTGCTGTAAGTGATAGTAGTGATCCTGCTTGGACTTTTGCAGATGGTGTCCTTGAACGAATTCTTGAGACTTCGCGTGCGCGTGGCTACATTACAGGCAACCAATATATTTTGGAACCTGTGAATATTGTTAATGGCAATGGCTACTATAATCTTTATAAACCAGATGGTACCTATCTCTTTACCCTTAATTGTAAGACAGGTTACTTTGTAGGGAATGGCTCTGGACATGCGGATGATTTAGACTACTAGTCAAATTGTTACAAAATTCTTTCTTTTCACAGATAAACATGATAAAATAAAACATATTAAACAAGAGGAGTGTCACATGACAAAAGCTAACTTTGGTGTTGTTGGTATGGCCGTAATGGGTCGTAACCTTGCCCTTAATATTGAATCTCGTGGTTATACAGTTGCTATTTATAACCGTAGTAAAGAAAAAACTGAAGATGTGATTGCTTGCCACCCTGATAAAAACTTCGTGCCAAGCTATGACGTTGAAAGTTTTGTAAACTCAATCGAAAAACCACGTCGTATTATGCTGATGGTTCAAGCAGGACCTGGTACAGATGCGACGATTCAAGCCCTTCTTCCACATCTTGACAAGGGTGATATCTTGATCGACGGAGGAAACACTTTCTATAAAGATACCATCCGTCGTAATGAAGAATTGGCAAACTCAGGTATCAACTTCATTGGTACAGGTGTTTCTGGTGGTGAAAAAGGTGCCCTTGAAGGTCCTTCTATCATGCCTGGTGGACAAAAAGAGGCCTACGAATTGGTTGCGGATGTTCTTGAAGAAATCTCAGCTAAAGCACCAGAAGATGGCAAACCATGTGTGACTTACATCGGTCCTGATGGTGCTGGTCACTATGTGAAAATGGTTCACAACGGTATCGAGTATGGTGATATGCAATTGATCGCAGAAAGCTACGATCTTATGCAACACTTGCTTGGCCTTTCAGCTCAAGATATGGCTGAAATCTTTACTGAGTGGAACAAGGGCGAATTGGACAGCTACTTGATCGAAATCACTGCGGATATCCTTGGACGCAAAGACGACGAAGGTCAAGATGGTCCAATCGTAGACTACATCTTGGATGCTGCAGGAAACAAGGGAACTGGTAAATGGACTAGCCAATCAGCGCTTGACCTTGGTGTTCCATTGTCACTCATCACTGAGTCAGTATTTGCCCGTTACATCTCTACTTACAAAGAAGAACGTGTACATGCTAGCAAGGTACTTCCAAAACCAGTGGCCTTCAAATTTGAAGGTGATAAGGCTGAGTTGATTGAAAAAATCCGCCAAGCCCTTTACTTCTCAAAAATCATCTCATACGCACAAGGTTTTGCTCAATTGCGTGTAGCTTCTAAAGAAAACAACTGGAACTTGCCATTTGCAGATATCGCTTCTATCTGGCGTGATGGATGTATCATCCGTTCACGTTTCTTGCAAAAGATTACTGATGCATACAACCGTGATGCAGACCTTGCTAACCTTCTTTTGGATGAGTACTTCTTGGATGTCACTGCTAAGTACCAACAATCTGTTCGTGATATCGTAAGTCTTGCGGTTCAAGCTGGTGTACCAGTACCAACCTTCTCAGCAGCTATTACATATTATGATAGCTACCGTTCAGCTGGTCTTCCAGCTAATTTGATCCAAGCACAACGTGACTACTTTGGTGCCCACACTTACCAACGTAAAGACAAAGAAGGAACCTTCCACTACTCTTGGTATGACGAAAAATAAGTAGGTCAGCCATGGGGAAACGGATTTTATTACTTGAGAAAGAAAGAAATCTAGCTCATTTTTTAAGTCTGGAACTCCAAAAAGAGCAATACCGAGTTGATCAGGTAGAAGAGGGACAAAAAGCCCTCTCCATGGCTCTTCAGACAGACTATGACTTGATTTTACTGAATGCTCATCTAGGGGATATGACAGCCCAGGATTTTGCAGATAAGTTGAGTCGAACCAAGCCAGCTGCGGTGATCATGATCTTGGACCATCGAGAAGAATTGCAAGACCAACTTGAAACAATCCAGCGTTTCGCTGTTTCATATATCTATAAACCTATCATTATTGATGATTTGGTCAGTCGTATTTCAGCTATCTTCCGAGGTCGAGATTTCATCGACCAACACTGTAGTCAGATGAAAGTTCCGACAGCTTATCGTAATCTGCGTATGGATGTTGAACACCATACAGTCTATCGTGGCGATGAAATGATTGCTCTCACTCGTCGTGAATATGACCTCTTAGCTACACTCATGGGGAGTAAGAAAGTCTTAACTCGTGAACAATTGCTAGAGAGTGTCTGGAAGTATGAAAGTGCTACAGAGACCAATATCGTAGATGTCTATATCCGATATCTACGGAGCAAGATTGATGTCAAAGGTCAAAAGAGCTACATCAAAACAGTGCGTGGTGTTGGTTATACCATGCAGGAATAAAAAGCAGTTGCAGTTTTGTAACTGCTTTTTTTGAGCTTTAAATAAACGATCATCTTCATAGAAAATCTCATGAGGCTAAACCTGTGCTGTCTATCAGTTTATTTTTTAACAAATTGGTCAGTCTTAACTTCAAGTTCAAAGCAAATTTTGAGTAGATTCTTGTTGGTTTAAATATAATATATTGATAAAAACAAAAACATTTGCTATAATCATTTTGGAGGATAAAAGAATGAAATTTTTGAAAAAAATGATGCAAGTCGGTCTAGCAGTCTTCTTCTTTAGTCTGTTAGCAACTAGTACAGTATTTGCGGATGATTCGAATTCTGAAGGCTGGAAATTTGTCCAAGAAAATGGTAGAACCTACTACAAGAAGGGGGACCTCAAAGAAACCTACTGGCGAGTGATAGATGGTAAGTACTATTATTTTGATCCTTTATCTGGAGAGATGGTTGTCGGCTGGCAATATATACCTGCTCCACACGAAGGGGTTACGATTGGTTCTTCTATAAGGCAAGATGTTGCTTTTAGACCAGATTGGTTTTACTTTGGTCAAGATGGGGTGCTACAAGAATTTGTTGGCAAGCAAGTGTTAGAAGCAAAAACTGCTACAAATACCAACAAACACCATGGTGAACAATATGATAGCTCTACTGAGAAACGAGTTTATTATTTTGAAGACCAAAGAAGTTATCACACCTTAAAAACTGGTTGGGTTCATGATGAGGGGCACTGGTATTATTTACAGCAGGATGGTGGCTTTGATTCTCGCATCAACAGATTGACTGTTGGGGAGCTCGCACGTGGTTGGGTTAAGGATTTTCCTCTTACATATGATGAAGATAAGCTAAAAGCTGCTCCATGGTATTATCTAGATCCAACAACTGCTGCAATGCAAACGGGTTGGCAGTATCTTGGTAACAAGTGGTACTATCTCCGTTCATCAGGTGCTATGGCGACCGGTTGGTATTTAGATGGTTCAACTTGGTATTATTTAGATGCTCAAAATGGTGATATGAAAACTGGCTGGATTTATGTCGATAATACTTGGTATTATCTTCGTTCGTCAGGAGCTATGGTGACAGGCTGGTTCCAAGTTAATGGTAAATGGTACTATGCCTATAGTTCAGGTGCCCTAGCTGTGAATACAAAAGTAGATGGCTACTACGTCAACTATAATGGTGAATGGGTACAATAATGAAAACGGCTCTTTGTCAACTGTAGTGGGTTGATG
>NZ_KV807740.1:0-30107 GCF_001812125.1 Streptococcus sp. HMSC071D03 | reverse complement strand
TTCAATTGGCGTTTCTACTACTTTGTCCTTCGCTCCCACTTTTACAACTCTAGCTATTGTTAGAGTTACGACTTCTGGTTTGCCTTTTGATGGAGTTAGGGTTCCATTTACTGGATTTACGCTATAGGTTGTGGTGACTTTAGTTTGTCCTGCTTTCCCTGGAAATTGAACGGTAACAGTACCTTTTGGACTGTTCTCATCTTTTAAATAAACTGGTTTGGGTTCAACTGAATTATACTCAACTATATCCTTCGCGCCCCCTCTATTGACTACTTCTTCCTTCTCAGCCGAAGTAAGACTGCCAATTTTTGAGTCTACTGTGTAGCTCGTTGTCTTCTTAACAACGTCGTCTCCTTTTTTAATGTATTCTACTTCATCCTTGGCTGCGACTTTGACAACTGTTTCTATTGCCGGTTGCTTAACTATTGGTTGTCCTACATGTTTAATAAGATCTCCAGTTTTAGGATTTACACTATAAGTTGTTGTTACCGTCTGTTTCCCAGTTTTTCCAGGTGCTTCAACATTATCTTGTCCTTTTTCGCGTGTATCATCTTTTACGTATTTCTTAGATGATGGGATTTCTGTTGTTTCTACTTTGTCCTTCGCACCATCTTTCTTGAACATTTCATCAAGTGTATTTTTAGTAATCTGTCCTGTATCAGGATCCTTTATACTAACAGTTGTTGACTTAATGATGTCATCTCCGCGTTTACTATATACAGTAGTTTCTCCAAATTTTTCTAGAGACTTCGCTGTAGTAATCTTAGGATTTTGAAAACCTATCCCATCTAAGGAAATTCGTTTCCCAGAAATAAACTCTGGTCGTCTATTAATCATATCGGCTTCAAAATAAGAACGGGAACTATGCCCTCCTTTTGTATCCCCAACATTTATAACAACATCACTATCATTACTGACACTTTTTCCTATAGTAGAATCATTATTAACTATATAATGTGTCATTTTCCCAGACTTAGCTATGTTTTTGCTATCTAAACCTTTTTGCCAAAACGCAGATGATGAGAGAAGACCTGTCCTCACTTTTGGAGCATTAAATGTCGTCCCTTTTTTTAATACATTATTATAAAAGTTTCTATAAGCCAGCTGTTCTTTAGTAGACATGACTCTGCTGTCAGAATATGCCAACTGATAGGCTTCAACCATTGCCCGTTGTACTAAATATCCTCCCAGAGAATGTCCTGTTAGATAAAGGTTGGTGATACTCTTATCCTTAGCTAATTCACGCATAATTTCTTCTGCTTCTATCGCCTGTTTAGGATTACTCCCTGTTCCAAGTGTTATATCAGCACCTATATCTTTAGAATCACTAGTCCCACGAAATGCTAGTACCTGGGCAGTTCCATTTGGTAAATATAAGAAATCGCTCTTAGTCTCAAATAATACAGCATCAAGTCCACTGGATGTATGATAACTTTTCTTTCTTTCCCAATAAGGTCCCAATTCCCTATTCATCATCATATATTCATAGCGTGGTTTACTTTCACCTTTCTTTTTGTATAACTCTGCTTCTGTTAAAGGTCTCTTATGATCCAGTACTCTGTCAATGTACTTATCGTCACGGTAAGCCAATTCCATGAACATAATCATATCACGTTCACTTACATTCCATTTTAATTTTTCATCTGGCTTTTCGTCACTATCAATAATCCCATCACCATCAGTATCCTCTAGTAACGGATGACTATTATAACCTACATACTTTTTACCATTTTTTTCATATATATAAACTTCTTCTTTATCCTTCAAGTAATCATCATCTGTATAACCTTCTGGATTTAACTTGGGACCATTAACTAACAAACTATCCAGTTGATCACCTTCTGAACCGATTATTCCTGCTTTGATTTTTTTAGCATCTTCCTCAGTCAATTCATATTTTTTAATCTCAGTAGGATTTGATGCTGCTCTAACCTCTGGAGCACTTGATCTGTCTTCACCAGCCACCAAAGTAGTTGCCGTCGAATTGATATTTTCCTTACCACCGGAAGTATCTAGAACTGTCTCTTTTGTAGCTACTGTTGAAATCTCTTTAGCATCTATCTCAGAAGAAGCATTGTTTCGATGTTCTGAGATACTTTGAGCTTCTTCTTTGATCTCCACAGTCGGCAGAGAATTGTCAGTTTCAGAATTAACTTCTATCCCTGTATTATTATCATTATTATTTTCCGTAGAAGCTAAGACTCCTTGAGTTGGAGCAAATAAGGAAACCCCTATTAGTACAGATGCCACTCCAACAGAAAACTTTCGAATCGAAAAACGTTGGCGTTTATTAAAGATATCTTTCATGTTACCCAATTCCTTTTTAACTATCATTTCTATATATAATATAGAAGGTGTCAACATTTTCTGTTAACAAAATCATACTTTTTTATTTTCCTAAAATTTAGGAAGTTTACTCTACTTTAATACATCACATTTTAAATCCTTTCAATCTTTAAATAACTATTTGTTGTAATAGCTAAACCCAGTCCCCCTGTTAATCAGGCGTGTTATTTAGGTTACGGACAGAACCGCTAATTTTAGACTTCCAAACAACTCTGTAAAAAATAACAAGGTTATCTTTTTCTCTTTTATCATCTAGGTACATTTCCCCATCCATATGAAGATCAATAACTTGCTGTTAAAATTTCAGTAAATTAAGAAAGAAATCTAAATATTGCACTTTCTATACTGCCATTATATCACAAAGAGTTCATTAAAGGAAAAAAATCACCATTCTTGATTCTCTAGAAAACCAAGAAATGGTGATTCTATGTTAATTTTCTTGAAGCTCGATGACAATTTCTTGACCATTTTCTTTTTCTTCCACAACTACTTTCTCTTCCAGTTGTGATTTAAAATGATTCAAGGTTTCTTTTGAAGCTTCAGTCGCTTGTTGAGCATGATATTTTGCTTTATCAAGAACAGTGTCAAGAGTAATTTCCCCAGATTCAATCTGCTCTTTTGTTTTAAGAACAAATTCTTTGGTTTGTTCTTTGACATCCGTTAATTTTTCACAAACCTGCTCTTTAGCATACTCAGGATCTTCTTTTAGATCTTCTAAAAATTCTTGTGCTTGGCTTCTAACTTGTTTTCCTTTGTCACTTGTTAGAAACAAGGCTGCAGCAACACCTGAAACAGTTCCTAGAAAGATAGATGATAGTTTACCCATTAGCTTACTCCTTTTTTATTTTTTGAAAAATTTACTTGCAAGACGAAGAGCTGACAGACTTGCACCAGTCTTGAGTGTTTTTGAACCAGCTGATGAAGCTTTCTTGCTCAAAACACGCGCTTGATCATTAAGGTCTGATACAGAAACAGACAAATCAGCCACTGCTGTAAAGAGGGGGGCAATCGTTGCCACTTTAACGTTGATATCATCAACCAGAACATTGACCTTTGTAAGCAATTCATTTGTTTGATGAAGAGTTACATCTACATCTGATGTTAAAGTTTTAACAGTTTTTTCAGTTTCATCAATTACACGACCAACTTTTTGAAGGGTAATAATCAGATAAACTAAAAATACAACCAAGGCAATTGCCACAATAATATAAGCCACTTCTAACATTTTAATTCTCCTTTTTTACATTATAAAATGGTGCTTTTTCCCGATTTTGATAAAAAATGATATAAATACCAAGGCCAATCAATAGCGCAGACAACCACTGAGATACTCGAAGCCCAAAGAACATGAGACTATCCGTACGCATGCCCTCGATAATCATACGTCCAAATCCGTACCAAATTAGATAAAAGGCAGTAATATGACCACGACGGATATTCTTTAATCGGCGTCTAAAAATGACAATCAAGGCAAAACCGATCAGATTCCAGATAGATTCGTATAAAAAGGTTGGTTGGCGGTATGAGCCATCAATATACATCTGATTCTTAATAAAATCAGGTAAGTAATCAAGATTTTCAACGACTGCTCCATAAGCTTCTTGGTTAAAGAAGTTTCCCCAACGCCCTAAACTCTGAGCAATCATGACGCTCGGAGCTGCAATATCTAAGAAATCCCAAGTATTGATTAATTTGCGATCAGCAAAGATATAGAGAACAATCGCTCCAGTAATTAAACCGCCATAAATCGCAAGGCCACCATTCCAAATAGCAAAAATCTCTCCCAGATGTTGGCTATAATAATCAAATCTAAAAATAACATAGTAGAGTCTAGCACCAATGATGGATAAAGGAAAGGCAATTAAGATAAAGTCCAAAATATCATCAGATAAAATCTTCTTTTTAGGCGCTTCTTTACTGGCAAGGTATACCGCTAAAACAAGACCTGAAACAATGCAGAGTGCATACCATCTAACAGCTAAAGGGCCAATTTGAAAAGCAATTGGATCAATCATCTTTCACCTCGTTCTTTGCAATCAGATTTGTCAATCTTTCTTCAAACAATCGAGTAGCATCAAAGCCCATTTCCTTAGCACGATAATTCATCGCTGCTGCTTCGATAACGACAGAAATATTACGTCCTGTTTTTACAGGAATGCGGATACGTGGAATGGTTACTCCAGAAATCTCCAACTCCTCAGCATTATTACCTAGGCGATCAAAAGTCTTTTGCGTGTCATAATTTTCTAGATAGACAGCTAACTGAACTTGTGAAGAATCCTTAACTGCACTGGCACCATAAAGACTCATCACATCTATAATACCAACACCACGAATCTCAAGTAAATGCTTCAAGATTTCAGCTGGTTCACCCCAGAGAGTCATTTCATCCTTAGCAAAGATATCTACACGGTCATCAGCTACCAAACGGTGTCCTCGTTTCACGAGTTCTAGACCTGTCTCACTCTTACCAATACCACTGTCACCCTGAATGAGCACACCCATACCATAGATATCCATCAAGACACCATGTACACTTTCACGCTCAGCCAAACGAGAATCTAGGTAACTTGACAATTCCCCAGACAGACGACTTGTTGCTGTACGACTCGTTAAAATAGCGATTTTACATTCTCTAGCAGCCTTTAGCATTTCCTCTGGAACTACTAAACCACGCGCAACAATAACTGCAGGTGTTTCTGGTTGAAACATCTTTTTCAAAACCTGGTAGCGGTTATGAGAAGACATACTAATCAGATAAGACCACTCTTTCATTCCCAAAAGTTGAATCCGCTCTGGAGTATAGTAGTCAAAATACCCCGTCATTTCAAGCCCTGGTCGCGTAATATCCGCAGTATTGATTTTCTTTTCAAGTAATTCAGGCTCACCATAGACAATGTCTAGTCTGAGCTTATCAATCACTTCTTTGACTAAAACTGACATAATTTTCTCCTTCAATCAAGTTCTTCCCTCTATTATATCAAATTGTAGTAGGAAGTTTCAGAATTTTGCAGGATTTATAGGATTTATTTAAAGCAAAAAAGACTAGATTACTCTAGCCTTTCTTATTAATTAGAATTTTTTACGTTTACGAGCTGCTTCTGACTTACGTTTACGTTTTACAGAAGGTTTTTCATAGAATTCACGTTTGCGTGTTTCTTGAAGAGTACCAGCTTTAGTAACTGCACGTTTGAAACGACGAAGAGCATCGTCAAGAGATTCATTCTTACGTACTACTGTTTTAGACATTTTTTTCACTCCCTTCAAGTTCAAGATCTATTCTATTTTACACGGAATAAAGAAAATTGTCAAGAAAAAAATGAAATTCTCCCAAATCATTCCATTTAAAATTTACAAGATTTTACCATTATGTCTAGCCTAGTTCTCCACTTCTAAAGTTTGTTCTAAACGAACACTTAATTTTTTAATTTCTACCCCCATGTGGTCTAGGTACTCCCAATAATCTGACGGTAGATCAGAAATAGATCCTTTACTTGACCTAAACTAATAGCTTCCAGATTTGCTAAATACTGACATAAAGCAGAAAGTGCAGAACAATCAAATTTGTCTTCGTCATGTAAAAAATACAAAAAATTTTGATTTTCATCCCTTATCATATTTGAAATATATCCAAACCAAAAAACCACCCAATCCATAGGATCGAATGGTCTTTAATGATAAAAATCTTATTTCTTTAACAAGCTGAGTGCTGCTGCATCTGCGATAATGGTCACATCTGGATGGTTTTGCAGGCTGCTTGCTGGAAGACTTTCTGTCACAGGACCTTCAACAGTTCCAGCGATAGCTTCTGCTTTTGATTCACCATAAGCAAAGAGAAGGATAGACTTAGCATCCAAAATGTTCTTAATACCCATTGAAATAGCTTGTGTTGGAACATCTTCAATCTTCTCAAAGAAGCGCGCGTTAGCTTCGATTGTAGACTGGTCAAGCTCTACAAGGTGAGTTTGGCTATCAAATGGTGTGCCTGGTTCATTAAAGCCAATATGACCATTGCGACCAATTCCTAAGATTTGTAGGTCAACTGGATGGTCAGCAAGAATTTGGTTGTAGCGTTCTACTTCTGCTTCTGCATTATCCTTGACACCACGTGGCAAGAAACTTTCTTTAAATGGTTTCTTGTTGAATAGATTTTCTTGCATAAAGTAACGGTATGATTGAGGATTGTCCCCATCAAGACCTACGTACTCATCCAAGTTCACACTTGTAAGATTTGAAAAATCAAGATCGCTATCAACGATTCGTTGGTAAAATTCCAAAGGGCTACTTCCTGTTGCAAGTCCCAATGTTTGTGCACCGTTTTCCAATTTTTCTTTTAAGATATCAAAAGCAACTTTTCCACCTTCAATTGGATTTTCCACTTGAATAACTTTCATCTTTTCATCCTCCGTTTCAATCTATATTCATTATATGGTATAGACCAATTTTTGTCAAGTGAAAACGATTTATTTTCGTTGAAAATATGACAGTAGGCTCAAAATAGCTACTGTCTTGTCTCATTTGATTCTTAAAATCTTGATAGACTTGACAAATAGTAGGAAAGAGCCAAAAAAAGCTCGATAATATTTGTAATAGGCAAATTCCTATAGATATTATGGAGCTTTTTATTGTATCGACTTATCAAATGAAGAGCAGATAGTAGATTGCATACAGAATAGTGCACTGTGACTTCTAAAACATTGCTAGAAATTGATTTGACTTCCTTAATCAATTTATCCAGATTTTATTTCACTTCACTATACTTTCAAGGTCTATTATTTAGTATATCCTCCGACAGGTGAATGGTATCATCAACTAACATGAGATCGCTAGCATTGAGAGAATTTTTTTAATAATATTAGCAACATATTTATTTTACCAAAAATATTAATCATAAAAAATCTTGTTCATCTATACTGAACCTAGAAAATATATTTTTTTAGAGTACTTGATAAAGCCTGGTAACCAGAGACGCTGAGGTGAAGGCCATCTGTTGTGAAGTCTGACTTAAGTTGACCTTTCTGATCTAGTAAGTTCTCAAAAACAGGCACAAATTCAACCTGCATATAGGCAGAGGCTAGGTCTTGATAGGCTTGGTTACACGCCTTGATTTTCTCATTGGTACGAATATACACTGTCTGTTTAAAATCCTCACCTTCATTGACAGGCAAGATGGAAACTAGCTTTATCTGTGACAGTGGATAATCACGAGAAATGGTTTGAATCACACTCTCGAGATTGGTCAGCGTTTGACTCATTGGAATATCTTTTCCAATGTCATTTGTCCCAATCAAAAGTACAATTTGATCCACTGCATCACCATAGAGGTGGGCATCAAGGTTATCTAGTAAAAGTCCGGTCTGATAACCACGAATCCCTCTATTCACAATGGTCTTTGTTGTCCCTAGTAATTCTTGCAAGGGAAAATACTCAACAATAGAATCTCCAATAAAGATGATATCTGGTTCGATTACTGCAATTTGATTGAGTTCACGATACTTGGTTTGAATTTTCTCTTGCTCTTTTAAGAGCCAGTTTTCTAATAGTTGTACTGCCAAGTTATTCTCCTTCTTCTAGCCAGTTTTCTAAAACTTGGTAAACCCCTGCCTGACTGTTTGCTGGCGCTACTTCTGTCGCAATTTCCTTGACTCTATCCTCTGCATTTTCCATTGCGTAAGAAATACCTGCCAACTCTAACATTTCAATGTCATTTTCACTGTCTCCAAAAGCCATGATTTGTTCAGGTTTTAAATTCCAACGTTTGAGCAATTCTTCTAAGCCCCAAGCCTTATGAATCCCATCTTGTAAGATATCAATACAACCATATCCACTAGAAACAGCTCGCACATGCCCATCAAATAAGTCATTGATTTCCTGTAAAACCGAATCGGATCGTTCTTCACCAACAACCATACTCATCTTGAGAACACCACCGAAGAGTTTAGAGTCAAATTCATCGACGAAGTGCATCCTTTGATAGAATTTCTCAATCATCTCCGGAGTCATGAATTTATCAAGTTCGGTAAAGACAGTGCCTTCCTTGACAAATCCACCATTCATAGCAGTTACGACAAACTGATCCTGGCACTCTCTGCCTTTAAAATGAGCTAAAGCTCTATCAACCATAGCATCATCCCAAGTCTGAGCTTGAATCAATTGATCATTTTCGAATATACGAGCACCATTAGCAACCACAAGAACGACTCTCTCTGCTAAATGCTCCAATAATTGTCGCATTCGATGAACTTCATTTCCCGTTGCAATGACAAAACGAACGCCACGTTGATCTAACTGATCTAAAATTTTCTCTAGTCGAGGTAGGTCCAGTTGTCCTTGAGGATCCAACAAAGTACCGTCCATATCCGTCGCTATTATCTTAATATCCATCTTGCTCCTCTTTTAATGTCACTACCACTTCAAACCTACATGCTCGTTCATTTCTTTATAGGCTGTATCAATCCGTTCCTTGGTGGCCTCGTCTAACTGACTTCGGTATTTCCCGCCCTCTATAAAATCTTCCAAGATATAGGTTTGATAAAGATAGAGTGGGTAGCCTTCCGGAGAATAGCCTCCCTTTGGAGTACGACTCACCCAACTTGGATGAGCTTGAGCCGTCTCAATAGTCGTTTTTCCGGATTTCTTCTTAATAGTCACATCCATGAGGACTCCACGTTCCGTCCACTTGGCATTTTCAACATCCTGCATGGTTTCAATCCGTTGATTTGAGATAAAATTCCCCATAGAGTAGATGATAAGCTTTTTATCACCGTCTTTTTCAACCGTTTCAGCTGGTTCAACAACGTGAGGGTGACCACCAAAGATAATATCAGCTCCCCAATCAATCATTTTATGGTAAAGTTTCTTTTGCTCCTCAGTCGGCTCAATTTGATACTCAACTCCCATCTGAGGCATGATAATTGTAATATCCGCCTCCTTCTCTGCTCGTTCAATTTCAGCCTTCATTTTATCTTCGTCTAAGTCTGAAAGATAACGATTATAATCCTCTTGAGAAATGCTTTGTTCAATGCCGTTAAAACCATAGGAATAAGCTAAAATAGCAACTTTAATACCATTAACTTCCTTGATAAGTAAAGGTGCCTTATCTCGGGATTCATGGGTATAGACCCCGACCGGCGTCATTCCTGCCTTTTCAATAGCATCTGCAGTTGAAACCACGCCCTCAATCTGAGAATCTAAGATATGATTGTGAGCCAAGTCTAGCACTTGATAGCCCGCATCTTTTATAGCGTCCATGACTTCACCAGGCGCATTAAACAAGGGATAGCCTGCAAGATAATGGTCTTTATTTACAGTTCCTTCAAAATCACCAAGAACTAAGTCTGCTTGCTTAAGCCAAGGTTTTACATACTCAAAATTATCATGAAAATCATAGGTGCCATCTGATTTTTTGGCTGAAATGTAGATAATGTCATGATAGAGCAAATCACCATTTGCCATGATACGCGCACTCGTTTCTTGTTCCGTCTCTGCATTCTTTGCCTGAGAACTTGACTGTTGGTGTGTGGAACTTGGATCACTACTGCTTAAAGAAATCCCTCGAGCTCCTTCTACTAATAAAGTAAGCATCATCGAGATAACTACCGAAGTTAACAAGACCACAATAAAAGTGCGATTATTCCACTGCTTATAGTTCCTGAAAAACCGAACAGTATTTCTAATAGCTTGTAAAACGGGACCATTTTTTCTTCTACTACTACGTTGTTCCATAACTTTTCTCCCATAATTTTAAAGTCATATTTCTTATTCTATTATACCACAGACAAATAGGTATTTCCTTTTATTATATTATTTTTTAGCAACTTCTGTGACTTTCTTTCTCATCTGTTTTGTGTTATCATGTAATTGTAATGGAAGGAAAGGAAAGAATATGTCTGCTATAGAACGAATTACCAAAGCTGCTCATTTAATCGATATGAAAGATATTATCCGCGAAGGGAACCCTACTCTTCGTGCCGTTGCCGAAGAGGTCTCTTTCCCCTTGAGCGACCAAGATATCATTCTTGGAGAAAAAATGATGCAATTTTTGAAACACTCGCAAGATCCTGTTATGGCTGAAAAATTAGGTCTACGTGGAGGTGTTGGGCTTGCTGCACCACAGCTGGATATCTCAAAACGCATCATCGCCGTACTGGTACCAAATATCACTGAGGATGGCGAAACACCTCAGGAAGCCTATGACTTACAAGCTGTAATGTACAATCCTAAAATCGTCTCACATTCAGTCCAAGATGCTGCTCTAGGCGAAGGGGAAGGTTGCTTATCTGTTGACCGTGCTGTTCCAGGTTATGTTATCCGCCACGCTCGAGTAACTGTCGACTATTTTGATAAGAATGGAGAAAAGCACCGCATCAAACTTAAGGGCTATAACTCTATTGTAGTTCAACACGAAATTGACCACTTAAATGGCATTATGTTCTACGATCGTATCAATGAAAAAGACCCATTTGAAGTTAAAGATGGTTTGCTCATTCTTGAATAAAGAAAATCCCGTTGCAAGACGGGATTTTGTGTTATAATGAAGATATGAAAACAAACGATATTGTCTACGGTGTACATGCCGTCACAGAAGCTCTTTTAGCAAATACTGGAAACAAACTCTATCTTCAGGAAGATTTACGAGGAAAGAATGTGGAAAAAGTTAAGGAATTGGCTACTGAAAAGAAAGTATCCATTTCTTGGACTTCTAAAAAATCACTTTCTGAGATGACTGAAGGAGCTGTTCACCAAGGTTTTGTCTTGCGCGTTTCTGAATTTGCCTACACTGAACTTGAGCAAATTCTTGCTAAAACACGCCAGGAAGAAAACCCACTACTACTAATCCTTGATGGTTTAACGGACCCACATAATCTCGGTTCTATCTTGAGAACAGCGGATGCAACTAATGTTTCAGGTGTCATCATTCCCAAACACCGAGCTGTCGGCGTCACTCCTGTCGTTGCAAAAACAGCAACAGGTGCGATTGAACACGTTCCTATTGCCCGAGTCACTAATCTCAGTCAAACCTTGGACAAACTCAAGGATGAAGGCTTCTGGACATTCGGTACTGATATGAATGGAACTCCTTGCAACAAATGGAATACCAAAGGAAAGATTGCTCTCATCATCGGAAATGAAGGCAAAGGTATTTCAAGCAACATCAAGAAACAAGTAGACGAGATGATTACCATTCCTATGAATGGTCACGTACAGAGCCTCAATGCCAGTGTTGCTGCTGCCATTCTCATGTACGAAGTCTTTAGAAATCGACTCTAATAAAAAGGGGAGGTTGGGACAAAAGATCCCGACCTCCCCTTTTTATTAGCAATCAAACTTTGACGCGATAGCTGATTGAACTTTTTGTTCGTCTTTTGGACTCCAAAAAGCTCCTAATCATCCTCGCGGGGCTGGGACTACGAAATCGAGACTTTGTCTATCGATTTCTGTCCCACCTCCTTTTTAACTATGTTCAGTAATATATTTATAGGCCTCTTGACCTGCAATAGCGCCATCTCCAACTGCAGTTGTAACTTGACGAAGGTCTTTCTGACGAACATCACCAACAGCAAAAATACCTGCAACGCTTGTTTTCATGTGGTCGTCTGTCACAATCCAACCCGCTTGGTCTCGAATCTGCAACTCTTGGACGAAGTCACTAACAGGGTCCAATCCAACATAGATGAAGACACCACCAAAGGCTTGTTCTGTCACTTGTCCTGTTTTCACATTTTCAATGACAACTGACTCTACACGGTTCTCACCCTTGATTTCTTTGACAACAGAATCCCAAATGAAATTGATTTTTTCATTGGCAAAAGCTCTATCTTGCAAGACTTTTTGAGCACGAAGCTCATCACGACGGTGAATGATAGTTACAGATTTTGCAAACCGTGTTAAGAAGATTGCTTCTTCAACTGCTGAGTCACCTCCACCTACAACCAACAAATCTTGGTCGCGGAAAAAGGCTCCATCACAAACCGCACAGTAAGAAACACCACGGCTATTGAGTTCTTCTTCACCTGGAACTCCCAAGAGACGGTGTTTGGAACCAGTCGCTACGATAACTGTGCGAGTTTCATAAACTTGGTCGTCTGTTACGACTTTTTTGAATTCGCCATGATCCTCAACATTTTCAACGAAGCCATAGAGATGCTCAACACCCAGATTTTCAAGAGGTTCAAACATCTTTTCTGCTAATTCAGGACCACTGATATTGGCATAACCTGGATAGTTTTCAATGTCAGAGGTGTTATTCATTTGACCACCAGGAAGTCCACCTTCAATCAAAGCAACTTTCAGATTACTGCGTGCTGCATACAAGGCTGCAGTCATCCCAGCAGGACCTGCACCAATAATAATCGTATCGTACATTCTCTTTCCTTCTTTCTTGTTGTAACTATTTTTATTCTAACGAATTAAATCCCATTTTACAACTATTAAGCCTTGAGAACCAACAAGATGCTCATGGTTGCAAATGACAATACTGGAATTGTTAAAACTCCAATCATAATCATATCGTAGAGATGGGCTTGACGTGCTTTAGCAGTTTTGTCAACCCCCGACAGAGCTCTAAGTCCAATCCAGAGTCCCAAAATAATCAAGACCAGTAGAATTGTCAACACTAAACTCTCTAAATACAAAGCAAATAGCTGAACTAGCATGCTCTCTCTCATTTCTATTAATTTTAAAGAGCAAACCCAGTTAGCCTAGCCAACTGAGTCTTTCTTATCTTCTATTATATCAAATATAGGTCCGTTTGTAACTAGCAAAGAATTCTTTTGTTCGTTCTTCTTTAGGATGATTGATAATCTCATCTGGTGTTCCAGACTCAATAATCTTTCCTTTATCCAAGAATAAAACCTTATCGGCTACCTGAGAAACAAAGGACATATCGTGACTGACCAAAATCATAGTTTGACCTGATTTGGCAGCATTAGCAATAGATCTTTCTACCTCACCAACTAATTCTGGATCAAGAGCTGAAGTAGGTTCATCCAAGAGCAAGATTGCTGGCTTCATGGCTAAAGCACGCGCCAAAGCTACCCGTTGTTTTTGTCCACCTGATAAGTGGCGAGGATAGTGCTGTTGACGATCAGAAAGACCAACCTTAGCCAACTCTTCTTTAGCAATCTTAGTTGCTTCTTGGTCGGAAAGTTTTTTAACAACTATCAAACCTTCCTTGACATTGTCTAGAGCTGTTCTACGTTCAAATAAGTTGAACTGTTGGAACACCATGGACAACTTGCGACGAAGAGTCAAGATCTCATCTTGAGTAATTTGAGAAAAGTCAACTTTAAAGTCATCAATCTGAATGCTTCCACTATCAGGTGTTTCCAGATAATTTAGGCTACGAAGAAAGGTAGATTTTCCTGCTCCAGATGAACCAATCAAAGCAACTACTTCCCCTTTTTGAATATCTAAATTCAGATGATCCAAGACGGTTTGACCTGAAAAGGATTTGCTTAAATTTGAAATCTTAATCATTAGCGAAGGTCTCCTTTCACATCTGTTTTCACATTATCTGGTGCTTCGATTGCCATTTTTCTCTCAATAAAGCGACCAAGATTTTCAATAGCGATATTTACCACCCAGTATACAAGGGCAACTGAGATGAAACGTTCGAAGTAACGGTAGTCGGCACCGCCCAAAATCTGAGCTTGGGCAAAGACTTCTACAACACCCGCACTAAAGGCTAGGGAAGTCCCCTTAGTCAAACCGATTAGGGAGTTAATCAAGGTTGGAGTCGCTACTACCGCTGCATTTGGAATAATGACTCGACGATAAACTTGTGCACGTGTCATTCCAAGACTACGAGCAGCTTCAATCTCTCCAGGATTAACAGAAAGAATAGCGGCACGGATAGTTTCACTAGCGTAAGCTGCTTCGTTAAAAGCAAAAGCTACAATGGCAAAAGCTGCAGCCGGAATCGCATTGATATTAAAAGCAGTTCCCCATTGTTGATTCAACGCTTTTAATGCCAGAGGAATTCCATAGTAAGTCAACATCAGCTGCACTAGGATTGGTGTCCCTTTTAAGAAACTAACAAAGAATGCTTGTAATGGATAAAGAATTCTAACGCGATTAATTTTTACAATAGCAAAAACCAAGGCCAAGATGATACCAAAAAAAGCACCAAACACTGTCAACATCAATGTTGTTGGCAATTGTTGTACAATTCTTGGAATCCCATCAAAGACAGAACGAAAACTAAACAGTTTACCGTCTGGAATATACTGCATCAAGTTTTGGTACCAATCTGATGCTAAAAGTGTTGTAACATTCATAGAAACATCCTCTCCTGATAATGAATCATTCTATCATACTTCTGCCTAGATTTAAAATATTTGCTACGTGCAGAAGAGACTTTGTCTACCTACTAGTTTATCATACTTTAAAAGTGTGAGGTTATATATTTTACCTATCAAGGAGATAGAAAAAAACTATTTCAAATCCAAGTTGTCGTAGGTTTTACGATAGCCAATTTGTTTAACAACACCATTCTCCACTAATATTGGACGTTTTAATAACATACCATCACCGGCCAAGAGTTTGGCTGCTTCTTTATTGGATAAAGTCCCAACCTTATCTTTTAAGCCCAGTTCACGGTATTTAATTCCACTGGTATTGAAAAATTGCTTCAACTCAAATCCAGAAGTTTCAAGCCAATTTAAAATGACCTCCTCGCTCGGAGTCTCTTCTACGATATGAACATCCTTATATTCTAGTCCGAGTTGATCTAACTCCTTTTTGGCTTTTTTACAAGTTGTACATTTTGGATATTCGATAAATTCTAACATTTTCTTCTCTTTCTATTCTTTCTTCTCTTTAAATGTTGCATTTTCATGCTTCAATAGGCAAGCCTTCTTCTCAATTCCTGAAGCAAAGCCCGTCAGGCGATTGCCGGAACCGAGTACGCGGTGACAAGGTACGAGGATAGACCAAGGATTTCGGCCTACAGCTCCTCCGATAGCTTGAGGAGAAGCTACATGCAAGTCCTTAGCTATTTGACCATAAGTAACTGTCTGCCCAAAGGGTATTTCCCGTAGATAAGACCAAACTTTCTTTTCAAATTCACTTCCAATCGGAGCCAGAGGAAGCTCAGATAGGTCTTGAACTTGTCCTGAAAAATAGCTATCCAAATAAGAAGCAACTTGGTTCAAAACTGGATGGCTTGGAACATCAACGATACACCCAGCTTCCAAACCTCTCTCAAAATGTTTCTGACCTTGAAACCAAATGCCAAGCAAGTAGTGGTCATCAGCAACAAGTGAGAGCTCCCCTATGGGAGAAACATAGAGCATTTTTGCATACTTTTTAGGCATTGGATTTTAATTTTTGATAGGCTAGGCGTTCTCCATCTACTGGAACCTTCCCAACCTTTTTAAAGCCAAGCTTTTCAAAGATATGTTGCATAGCCTTATTTTCAGCGTGCGTATCTGAACGAAAATCTAGGTAATCAAAGCCTTCAATCAAGCCTTCCAAGAAGGTCTGCGCTACCCCTTGCCCTTGAACATCTGCTGCCACAGCAATACGATGAAAAACTAGATACTCTGTCTCTCCTCCTTGCCATTTGCCTTCATAAATAGCTTCATAGGCAGATTCTGGGCTCTTAGTCACTGCCGCATAGGCTAAGAGATCACCTTCGTCTAGGGCTACATAAGCTTGACCTGAGATGATATCATCGATGATAATATCAGCATTGGGATAACCATTTTGCCATTGGTCTCTACCAGCTTTGGCTAGAGTTTTTCTAGCATCTTCAATTACTTTCATTACTGCATCAACTTCATTTGGAAAGGCTAAACGAATTTCCATCTTATCTCCTCTTTTCTGACTAGTTTCTCTCATCATAGCATAATTTAAGGCTTTCTACAAGCAGTTAAAACTTGACTTTTTATTTCTATTATTTTATAATCTAGTTATTAAAACTAGATAAGCAGGAGTTGGAAATGAAAACTACTTTTTCCTACCCAGAATGGGACGAAATTCCAAACATTGATCTCTATTTGGATCAGGTCCTACTTTATGTGAATAAAGTTTGTTCCCCTATTTCTCTTACTAAAGAGAAAGGCTTAACGGCGTCTATGGTCAATAACTATGTCAAACACGGCTATCTGACAAAGCCACACAAGAAAAAATATCAACGCCAGCAAATTGCTCGCTTGATTGCGATAACGACTCTAAAGTCTGTTTTTTCTATCCAAGAAATTGCTCAAACCCTTAATACCCTACACACAGAGACTAACTCAAAAGAACTTTACAATGCTTTTGTGGACTATATGAATGAAGACCTAGACCCAGCTAATCCAATCATTCAAGCGAGCTGTCAAACGGTCAAACTTTATCATCAAACACTAGCACTAGTCTATACAGAAAATGAAGAGGAGGAAACAAATGAATACTAGTTTTAAACTTAGCAAGCGCCTTAGTTTTGGAGAAGAAATAGCAAACAGTGTCACCCATGCTGTAGGGGCATTGATGATGCTCATCTTACTTCCTATTTCCTCTACTTATAGTTACGAGGAACATGACCTTTTATCATCTGTTGGCGTTTCTATTTTTGTCATTAGCCTCTTTCTCATGTTCTTATCTTCTACTATCTACCACTCTATGGCTTATGGCTCAACCCATAAATATGTATTACGTATCATTGACCATTCCATGATTTATGTTGCCATTGCTGGCTCTTATACTCCTGTCGTTTTGACCTTGATGAATAACTGGTTTGGTTATCTGATTATCGCCATTCAGTGGGGAACAACTATTTTGGGTATTCTTTATAAAATATTTGCCAAAAAAGTCAATGAAAAATTTAGTCTGATACTCTACCTCATCATGGGTTGGCTAGTTGTGGCTATTCTACCAGCAATCATCAGTCAAACAAATCCAATCTTTTGGACTCTTATGGTATCAGGTGGGCTTTGCTATACAGTTGGTGCTGGTTTTTATGCTAAGAAGAAACCATACTTCCACATGATCTGGCACCTCTTCATTCTGGCAGCTTCCGCTCTCCAATACATTGCTATTGTTTATTACATGTAAAAATAGGTCGAGACAAAATCTCGACCTATTTTTATTTGCACATATTGATAAAGTATTGATGCAGGCGAAGATCATTTGTCAATTCAGGATGAAAGGAGGTTACCAGCATATTTTTTTCTTGTGCCGCAACGATTTGATTGTTCACAATCGCTAGAACATCAACACTGTCACCAACACTACTGATAATTGGTCCACGGATAAAGGTCATTGGAATTTTACCAACGCCCTTGCAGTCAGCTTCTGTATAAAAGCTTCCTAACTGACGTCCATAGGCATTGCGCTCCACTACTATGTCCATGGTAGCCAGATGAGTCTCTTCCTGAGAAGTAATCTGTTTCGCTAGTAAAATCAAACCAGCACAAGTCCCAAAGACTGGTAAACCATTGAGAATACTCTCTCTTAGAGGAAGTAGCATCTGTTGGTCACGTAGGAGTTTTCCCATAGCTGTCGACTCACCGCCAGGTAAAATCAAACCTGATAGCTCACTTCGATGTTGCTGAAAATCTTCTAGGTTTCGCAGTTCAATACTTTCAACTCCTAGTTGAGCAAGTATTTTCTCGTGTTCTACAAAGGCACCTTGCAAGGCCAAGATTCCGATTTTCATCTATTTTCCTCGCTCCGCCATGAGAATTTGGATTTCATTCTCATTGATACCAACCATAGCTTCTCCCAAGTCTTCAGAGATTTGAGCTAAAATTTGAGGATTCTGATAGTTTGTAACTGCCTTAACAATTGCTGCTGCACGTTTAACAGGATCACCTGACTTGAAAATCCCTGAACCAACAAAGACACCTTCTGCACCTAGCTGCATCATAAGAGCAGCATCTGCAGGTGTTGCTACACCACCTGCTGCGAAGTTAACGACTGGTAGTTTTCCATGTTCGTGAACGTATTGAACTAATTCTACAGGTACTTGGAGTTCTTTTGCTGCGACATAGAGTTCATCTTCACGGAGATTTTGAATGCGACGAATTTCTTGATTCATCATACGCATATGACGAACCGCCTGAACGATGTCTCCTGTTCCTGGTTCCCCTTTTGTACGGATCATAGAAGCTCCTTCAGCGATACGGCGCAAGGCTTCTCCTAGGTCTTTAGCACCACAAACAAAAGGAACTTGAAATTCTTTCTTGTCCACATGGAAACGATCGTCAGCTGGAGATAGAACTTCGCTCTCATCGATATAGTCAATCTCGATGGCCTCTAAAATCTGTGCTTCAACAAAATGCCCAATTCGAACCTTAGCCATAACTGGAATGCTGACAGCTTCTTGGATTTCCTTAATCATCTTTGGATCACTCATGCGAGAGACACCACCCGCTGCACGAATATCAGCTGGGATTCGCTCCAAGGCCATAACAGCTGCCGCACCCGCAGCCTCTGCAATTCTTGCTTGCTCAGGATTTTGAACATCCATGATGACGCCACCCTTAAGCATCTGTGCCAAATTTTTATTTAATTCATAACGATTTTCAGTCATTTTCTCTTCCTCAATAGTTGTATTGGTAGCTACAATTTTATTGTAAGGTATAAAAGACTGCATAACAAGATAAAATAAATCGATTTGTCCGGGTACAATTATCTCTATCACAAAAAAAGCACCCACATTGGGTACTTTTATTTCTTAGATTTTTTAATGTTTTTAACAAGATAAAAGAGATATCCTGAAACCATATAGGCAAGAAAGATAGTAGCTGCCCATTTAAAGACAAAGCCCCAACCATGTTTGGTAGCATTCAAAAAGAAATAAGGGAAGGGACTATCCTTAGCGTTAGGGACATCCATCTTTAGAACAAAACCGTTTAAGATGGCAAAAATCATATAAAACAAAGGAAGGCTGGTCCAAAGCATGGGATCAAACCACTTATATTGACGACTCTTATCAAAAATAATTGTATCTGCTAAAAACCAGAGAGGTACGATATAATGACAAAGGAAATTCTCCAAACGGTAAAAATCTGTCGTCAAAGGAGCTAGCATGAAATGATAGATGACACAAGTAATCATGATACTCATAGTGACACCACCTTTGAGACGTAGAATTCCTGGACTTTGCCAACTATCACCGCCACTACGCATCTTTAACAAAAGATAAGCTGTAAAGATGACAACCAAAAGGTTGGAAAGGACTGTATAGTAAAGCAACATCCCTAAACCACCACGTTTGGTAATTTCCAGATAGACCCCTGTAAATGCTGCGAAAAACAAGAGAGTCCGACTGAAAAAAATAAATTTATTCCAAGCAGTCATGATTAAATCTTTTTAACAAATTCTGATTTCAATTTCATAGCACCAAAACCATCAATCTTACAATCGATGTTGTGGTCACCCTCAACAATACGGATGTTTTTCACACGTGTCCCTTGCTTAAGGTCTTTTGGAGCACCTTTTACCTTAAGGTCTTTGATCAAGGTTACTGTATCACCGTCAGCCAATTTATTTCCATTAGCGTCGATAGCAACAAGGCCTTCTTCAACCTCTACTTGCTCAGCAGGATTCCATTCATAAGCACACTCTGGGCAGACTAGCAAGGCTCCGTCTTCATAGACATATTCTGAATTACATTTTGGGCAATTTGGTAGATTGTTCATTTTATCTCCTTCTATTTTCATGATGGTTTGATTGTCAAATTTTCGTTAACAAAGACTATTATACCTTAAAATTAAAAATTTGACAAATTGCTAAAAAACCGACTCACCACTATCGTGGTCAATCGGTTAAAATTTCAAATTAAAAATGTTTGACTGCTTCTGATTTAATTTTTTCGACAACTTCTAAAATACTTAGTCCTGTCGTATCCAGATAGATTGCATCATCTGCCTGCTTAAGAGGAGAAGTTTCACGATGACTATCTTTATAATCACGCGCAGCAATCTCTTCTTTCAAAGTTTCCAAATCTGTTTCAATCCCCTTTGAAAGATTTTCCTTATAACGTCGTTCTGCACGCTCATCCACTGAAGCAACAAGAAAAATCTTCAATTCAGCCTTAGGCAAGACCACTGTACCAATATCTCGACCATCCATGACGATTCCGCCTTGTTGGGCAATTTCTTGCTGGAGGGCTACCAATTTTTCACGAATAGCTGGAATAGCTGCAAAAGCTGATACAGCATTAGTTACTTCATTTTCTCGGATTGGATTGGTAACATCAACGTCTCCAACAAAAACAAGCTGTTCTCCTGTTTCGGCACGACCAAAACTAATCGGATATTGTTCCAATAATTCAAGAAGTCGAGATGACTCTTCTGGGCTTACTTGGTTATTTAAAGCAATGTAAGTCGCAGCACGATACATGGCACCTGTATCCAGATAAGTATAGCCAAAGTCCTTAGCGATAATCTTAGCTACTGTACTCTTACCACTTGAAGCTGGACCATCAATAGCGATCTGAATTGTTTTCATTCTAACTCCTATCTTGTCTTAAGGACATCACCAGGATTTGCAAACCAAGTTCCTGAAGACATATGACCAGGGTTCAAGGCTTCAAGCTGGGCAATAGAAATGCCTGCTCTAGCTGCAATAGCTGCCTCACCTTCACCTGCAAGGACAGTAATGGTTCCCTCAGCATTTGTATGCTCCTCTGAACTACTTGAAGAAGTTGATTCTGCTTCAGAACTTGATGCTTCAACTGAACTACTTGATGATGTTGAAGAAACTTCCTCTACCTTAGGCGCAGAAGAATCATGAAAATCTTTCAAGGCTGCCGTACGATCACTTCCACCGGATGACAGGTAGATTAGAATAGCAATCATACCGACAACGATAACAAAGAAAATACAAGCCAAAATCGTTAAAATACGATTAGCTCCTACTCCTGATTCCTTATTTCCTCTGCTTCTGCGTTCCGAACGACTTTCCTCGATGTCGTAAATATCTTCTTGCCATGGTTCCTTTTCCATACCTTACTCCTTGTTTTTTTTCTAATTTCTTATTACAATATAAATATGAAAATCACACTTATACCTGAACGATGCATTGCCTGCGGGCTATGCCAAACCTATTCTGATTTATTTGATTACCATGATAATGGTATAGTGCGTTTCTATGATGATCCTAATCAACTAGAGAGAGACGTCCCAGCTAGTGAAGAGCTACTGGAAGCTGTAAAACAGTGTCCCACTCGCGCGCTCATCAAAGATTAATTTGTCATCAGTGGTGATTCGATTTCCAAATACCACTTCCTCTAGTTTAGCATATTTTTCCAGAAAATTATAGTCTTTTGAAGGACTTATTTTTAGCAAATCTTATCTTGACTCACTCTGTTCTTTTATCAGATAGAGGGGTCTTTTTTTCGTTTCCAGATAAATTTTACTGATATATTTTCCGAGAATCCCAATCGTCAATAATTGGACACCACCAAGAAATAGAATGACAGCCATCAGAGAGGTCCAACCAGAAGTTGGATTGCCAAGTAAGAGAGTACGGACAACTACAAACAGTGTCATCACCAAAGCCAGAAAACATGATGAAAGACCCGCAACAAAAGCTAATATCAAAGGAAAATCTGAAAAATTCACAATCCCTTCGATAGAGTAGAAAAAGAGTTGTCTAAAGCTCCAACTAGTCTTACCCGCCCGCCTTTCAACATTAGGGTATTCTAGATAGTGAGTGTGAAAACCAACCCAGGCAAAGAGCCCTTTGGAAAAGCGATTGTATTCTGTCAATTCCAACACTGCATCCACAACTGTTCTTCTCATCATTCGAAAATCACGGACACCCGATGGAAGAGCCACTGGGCTAATTTTTTGCATGAAACGATAAAAAAGATCGGCGCAGAAACTACGTAAAACGGGTTCCCCGTCTCGACTAGTTCTCCTAGTTCCAACACAATCCAAGTCTGGATTCTGATCTAGTAGTTCTTTCATCTCAAGCAAGAGGCTTGGTGGATCCTGAAGGTCTGCATCCATAACCACCACCAAATCTCCACTTGCTTGTTGTAAACCTGCATATATGGCCGCTTCCTTCCCAAAATTTCGCGAGAAAGAGATATAATGTACTGCAGCATTTTTCTCTCGATAAACCTTTAGAACGTCCAAAGTCTTATCAGTCGAACCATCATCTACAAAAATGTATTCGATTTCTGTTCCCAAATCTGGGATCAGTACTTCAAGAGTTTGATAAAAAAGAGGAAGTACTTCCTCTTCGTTTAAACATGGGACTATGATTGAAATCATCATCTTAGTCTTCAAATCCATTTGGATGTTGACTTTGCCAACGCCATGCGTCTTGACACATCTCTGTAATACCAAGTTCTGCTTCCCATCCTAGCTCTTCCTTAGCTTTTGCTGGATCTGAGTAGCAAGCTGCAATGTCACCTGGGCGACGTTCAACAATACGATATGGAATAGGACGTCCGACTGCTTTTTCCATATTTTGGATAATTTCAAGAACTGAGTAGCCTTTTCCTGTACCAAGGTTGTAAATGTTTAGTCCTGAACCTTTTTGAAGCTTCTTAAGTGCCGCAACGTGCCCTTTTGCTAGGTCAACGACGTGGATATAGTCACGTACACCTGTTCCATCTTCAGTATCGTAGTCGTCTCCAAAGACCTGAACTTGTTCCAACTTACCAACTGCAACTTGTGTCACATATGGAAGAAGGTTATTTGGAATACCGTTTGGATTTTCACCCAAATCACCGCTCTTATGCGCACCAATTGGGTTGAAGTAACGAAGTAAAACAACGTTCCACTCTGAATCTGCTTTATAGATATCTGTCAAGATTTCTTCCAGCATTAGCTTGGTACGACCATATGGATTTGTAGCTGAAAGTGGGAAATCTTCTAGGATTGGGACTGTATGAGGATCTCCATAAACAGTTGCTGATGAACTGAAGATGATATTCTTACAGTTTGTCTTTTCCATAACTTTCAAGAGACTGACAGTTCCAGCGATATTGTTATCATAGTAGGCAAGTGGGATACGTGTAGACTCACCTACAGCTTTCAAACCAGCAAAATGAATCACACCTGTTGGTTCTTCATGTTTGAAAATATCACGAAGTGTATCTGTGTCACGAATATCTGCTTCGTAGAAAGGAATTTCTACCCCAGTGATTCTTTCGACTACTTCAAGACTTTTACGACTACTGTTTACCAAATTATCCACGACAATTACTTGGTGTCCAGCTTGGACCAATTCAATGACAGTGTGAGTTCCGATAAAACCTGCTCCACCTGTTACCAGAATTTTTTCTTGCATTTTATTTCCTCAATTCTTGGATTATTTTTTTCATTTTACCATTTTTGATAGGGAAAGTCATTTACTTTCCTAAGACTATCGTAAAAACTAGGTAAAAAGTTTACTATTGTTTCTTTTTAATATATCTTTCAGTCGGATAATCTGCTGGATCCAATACTCCTTTTCTCCCTTGAAGCATTTGAGCTAGATGATAACCGATAATAGGACCAGTCGTTAACCCTGAAGATCCTAGACCACTTGCTGTATAGACTCCTGATAAGTTTGGAACCTGTCCGAAAAACGGCGAAAAATCACTCGTATAAGCACGAATCCCCACACGTTCACCACTTATCATTGCATCTTTTAAACTAGGATAAAACGAACTTGCTGCTTCAGCCATTTGTTGGAGCAAATTTTTATCGACTGTAAGATCAAATCCCATGTCATTTTCATGGGTAGCTCCTAGAGATAACTTACCTCCAGGAAATGGTATCAAATCCCACTCACCTTCCGGCATAACTACAGGGTAAGCTCCCATGTCTTGTGGCACTTGATAATCTCTAAGTTGACCTTTTTGAGGACGAACATCCACCTCATAGCCTAAAGGCTCCAAAAAGTGTCCAAGCCAAGCTCCCGTAGATAAAATTACTTGGTCAAACATTTGATTGTCTATCTGATAGCCTGATAATAAAGGAGTTAGACTAACCTCTTTCTTTACGACCTTAACCTGACTGGCATCCAGTAAACGACTCACTAGGAGTTGCCCATCTACTCGAGCTCCACCAGAAGCATAAAGCAATCTCTCAAATCCCTTTAGACCAGGGAATAACTTACTCGCAGACTCTTGATCCAGAATGGCTAATTCCCCTATTAAGGGAGATTCATCTCTACGTTGCAGAGCTAGTTGATAGAGTTCTTCCAATTTAGACTCATCTTTTTTCAAGAGAAAGACTCCTGAGCGCTGGTAAAAATCTACCTTTTGACCAGATTTTTCTATATCAGCTAATAAATCTACATAAAAATCTGCTCCTAGGCGCGCCATCTTGTACCAGACCTTATTGCGTCGTTTAGAAAACCAGGGGCTGATAATTCCTGCCGCTGCCTTGGTCGCTTGTCCGTGCCCATGATCAAAGACAGTTACTTCGATATCAGTTTCTTTAGAAAGATAGTAGGCAGCCGTTGCCCCTACAATTCCTGCTCCTACAATAGCAACTTTTTTCATTGTCTTTACCTTCTAACTAGATATGATGGAATGGATTGGTCGATGCCTGACTTGCGATAACCTCTAAAGGCCAATCATTTTCTTCCTTCCATTCATTCAGGAACGCTGCAATTTTTTCAACAAAGAGAACTTCAATATAGTGTCCTGGGTCCAGAGCCAACAAGCCGTCTGACAACATATCTTGGGCAGTGTGGTAATAGATGTCACCAGTAATGTAAACATCTGCTCCTTTTGCCAAAGCATCAGAGTAGAAAGACTGCCCACTGCCGCCACAAATAGCCACTCTTGAGATTGTCTTTTGCAATTCAGTCTCTTTATAATACACCATACGAAGGCTATCTAGACCAAATACTTCCTTAACATGACTAGTAAATTCTTCAAATGTTTGAGGTCTAATATTACCAATACGCCCGATGCCACGTTCAGGACTTGTTTCCTGTAGATAAGTTGTATCCTCAACACCTAACATCTGGCAGAACCAGTCATTAAGGCCGTTTTCAACAATATCAATATTAGTATGGCTAACGTAGACTGCAATGTCGTGCTTGATGAGATTGATATAAATCTGATTTTGAGGGCGACTAGCTATCAAGTCCTTAATCGGACGAAAGATAGGCGCGTGCTTGACGATAATCAGATCAACACCCTTTTCGATGGCTTCTGCCACCGTTTCTTCACGGATATCGAGGGCAACCATGATCTTTTGGATTTCCTTATCTAAGGTTCCAATTTGCAGTCCACGACTATCGCCTTCCATAGAAAATTCTTGTGGACAATAGGCTTCATATCGGTTAATGACTTCACTTGCTTGCATGGAGCACCTCCTTAATGGCTTGAATTTTATCTACTAAAACTTGACGTTCTTCACGATTTTTTTCTGGAATTTGACTAAGGGCAAATCCTAGCTTACTTGCTTCTCTTTGCCATTTTTGGCTGAAGACTGGACTGAGTTCTTTAGATAAAAAAGGACCAAAGCGGACATCAGTTTCTGATAGATTCATTTCACCAGCTTCTGAAACTATGATCTCGTAGAATTTTCCAGCTTCTTCTAGGATACTTTCTGCTATGATTTGAAAACCATGCTCTTGTAGCCAGTTGCGTAACTCGTCTTCACGATTATTGGGTTGAAGAATCAAACGCTCAACATTGGCTAGTTTGTCCAATCCTTCTTCTAATATCGTAGCAATCAAGCGACCTCCCATCCCAGCAATAGTGATGACAGAGACCTGGTCACTTTCTTCAAAAGCTGCTAAACCATTGGCTAAACGAACCTGAATTTTCTCAGTCAAGCCATGGCTTTCAACATTTCTAACTGCAGATTGATAGGGTCCCTCTACAACTTCACCCGCGATGGCAGCTTCAATATGACCTTTTTCAACTAATTCAATCGGTAAATAAGCATGGTCGCTACCGACGTCCAGCAAAACAGCTCCTTGGGGAACAAAAGAAGCTACTGTTTCTAATCTCTTTGAAATCATCTTCTCTCACTTTCAAAAACTCTATTTCCCTTTATTATACCATATTTTATCTGGCAATCCTGCACCTAAAAAAGACCGCAATCATGGATTGCAGTCTTTCTTTATCTTTTAACTTGATAACGACTTGTCAGTATGAAAATCACAATAAAGACGAGCATCATAATGCCATAGATAGGCATTGTTTGACCTGTAAGTGTTGAAATTTCAAGCAATTTTTGGATTCTTGGGAATAGAGCTGTTCCAAGAAAACCTCCAACTGACCAAATAATCAATAGCACACGCCACAGACTAAATGGCAAGCAAGCTCTAACTACAGACATGAAACCAATCGATGCCAATAGATAATACAAAAGTGTGGAAATTTCAATGGCTGACCAGCCTTGACTGGTTCCAAAAATTTTAACAAAGAGAACACTAAAGACTACCATCAAGGCACTTGGTAGTGCACGAAGCATGGATTTTCTAAGAAAGTTTTGTTCGACTGGTTTAATATTTCGTTCAAAAGTTAATACAAACGGTGGGAATCCTTCCACAAACTGGTCAATCATGGTTATCTGAATGGGAATGAACGGGAAAATCAGAATCCATTCAGTACGTCCCAACAAAGCACTGGCAATACAGATAACTGCTAGCAAGAAGGAATAGATGGTCTTAATCAAGAAAATCGGAGCAATGTGGGCAATATTATTGACCACACGACGACCTTCGAAGAGAATCTCAGGAACATCATTAAAGTCTGAGTTCAAGAGAACCAGATTTGCAATCTGACGAGTCGCTGGATCTCCTTCAGCCATAACGATGGAGCAGTCTGCCTCACGGAGAGCTAGGATATCATTGACACCATCCCCTGTCATAGCAGTCGTATGACCTGCTTTTTTCAACGTTTGGATGATCAGTTTCTTTTGATGAGGCGAGACACGTCCGAAAATGGCTGTCTCCTCAGCCATGGCAACCAACTCTTCATCAGTAATTTTCGAACAATCTACATAGCTCTGATAGTCTGCAAAACCTGCTTTTTGAGCAATACTTGAAACGGTAACTGGATTATCACCAGAGATAATTTTCAGCCCCACTTCCTGAGAACGAAGATAGTCTAGAGTTTCAGCTGCCCCTTCTCGGATTGGATCTAGAATCTCAAGCAAAGCCAAGGCTTGAATATCAGATAGTTTTTGTGGCTTGTGGTGGTCAAGTTTTTCTTGGCTGAGGGCCAGAACTAAGACACGAGATCCTCGTTCAAGAGCTTCCCTAGCTTCAGGAATTTCAGCATTCAACAACATCTCTGGTGCACCTAGAAAAACAGTTCCTAGGCCCTCCAACTCCATTGCTCCCCATTTTCGATCACTTGAAAATGGAAGGCTAGAAATCATCGGATAAGCTATCTCTCCCGCAAAACGCTTTCGAATAGCTTGGGCGGTTGGATTTTTATCCTCACTGTGTGCCATATAGCTGGTTAGTATTTTGGCAATGGTATCTTTATCAAAAGCCTGGGTCAGAGGAAGGACAGTCTCAACCTGCATCTTACCTTGGGTGATGGTACCTGTCTTATCCAAACACAGCATATCGACACGTGCTAAGGTCTCAACAGAATACATCTCCTGTACCAAAACCTTTTTCAAACTAAGCTTTATAACAGCGGTTAAGAGAGAGGTGATAGTCAAGAGCGCGATTCCCTTAGGCAACATCCCCAAAAGGGCTGTCGATGAATTGACTACAGAAGACTTCAGTGGTAAACCTTTCAAGACCAAAGCTTCAAGCAAAAGAGCAATTCCAAATGGAATAATGATTTTACCCGTAAAGCCTGCTAACTGGTCTAGCGATTTCATGATACGTGAGTTAATCGGTTTAACAGTTTTAGCTTCAAGCATGAGTTTGGCTGCATAGTTATCTGCCCCTACATGATGAACTTGAGCAAGTACAGAACCACTTGCAAGAAAGCTACCTGACAACATTAGGTCTTCTACTTCTTTTTGCACCAAGTCGCTCTCGCCCGTTAACATGGCTTCATTGACTTCTGCAAAACCTTCTAATACAATTGCATCACTTGGAATTTGATCCCCTGCAGACAAGCGAATCACATCATCCAAAACAAGCTCTTCTGGATCCAAAGCTATCTCTTGCCCATCACGAATGGTCGTGATCTTTTCCGTATTCAAAAGATTCAGTTTGTCAACCATATGTTTAGCTCGAAGCTCGGTTACAATTCCTGAAAAAGCATTAAAGCAGATAACCGCAAAGAAAACTAGGTTACTCCAGGCTTGAACAAAGGCAAGTGCTAAGGCAATAGCAAAGTTTAAAGCATTGAAGAGAGTAAAAACATTTCGTTTTACAATCTGCCAAGTACTGGTACTAGCTGATGCTTTGAAATCATTGACCTGCCCCTGTTTCTGACGTTCATTAACTTCTGATTGGCTTAAGCCTATAATTTTATTTTTATCCATAATCTCTATCATATCATTTTTTTTTGAATAATTCTAATTTCATATAAAGAGCTTTTCCGCCTATACAAAAAAATTTGCCTGTCCTACAACGATAAGGTATAATAAAAGAAAGAAATTTGAAGGAGACACCATGTTTTATACTTATCTTCGTGGGCTCGTTATGTTGATTCTCTGGTCTATCAACGGTAATGCTCATTATCATAATACCAATAAAATTCCGAGTCAAGATGAAAACTATATCCTAGTCGCTCCCCATCGTACTTGGTGGGATCCTGTCTACATGGCATTTGCGACCAAACCGAAACAGTTTGTGTTTATGGCTAAAAAGGAACTTTTCTCCAACCGAATCTTTGGTTGGTGGATTCGTATGTGTGGTGCCTTTCCTATTGATCGGGAAAATCCTAGCGCTTCTGCCATTAAGTATCCTATCAATGTCCTTAAAAAGAGCGACCGATCTCTCATCATGTTTCCAAGCGGTAGTCGTCATTCTAACGATGTCAAAGGTGGCGTAGCTCTGATTGCTAAAATGGCCAAGGTTCGCATCATGCCAGTTACTTATACTGGTCCAATGACCTTAAAAGGACTCATCAGTCGTGAACGTGTCGATATGAACTTCGGAAATCCTATCGATATCTCAGACATTAAGAAAATGAATGATGAAGGAATTGAGATGGTTGCTGAACGTATCCAATCAGAATTCCAACGTCTGGATGAAGAAACAAAACAATGGCATACAAATAAAAAACCAAATCCTTTGTGGTGGTTTATTCGCATACCAGCACTGATTCTTGCTGTCTTAGTTGCAATTGTTACCATCATCTTTAGCTTTATCGCAAGTTTTATCTGGAATCCGGAAAAAAAACAAAATCAATTAGGTTAGAATAAAATGGCTGAGGGATATTCTCTTAAGCCATTTTACTTTGACTGACAGCTGATTACTTTTATATAAAACATTTTATTGACAAAGATTTGATTCTATAGTATACTTTTTAAGTAAGCTGATTTAGCTCAGTAGGCAGAGCGCATCCATGGTAAGGATGAGGTCGCCGGTTCGATCCCGGCAATTAGCATTGTTTAACAGTTCCTTTTCATAGGAACTTTTTTATTGACTTTTTTTCGACCTTATAGTAAAATAAAATTTGCGATGAGTCGATATGTAGCAAGAGCTACTATTGAGCAAAGGAGGTCATAACGCAGGAGCGGACCTTGAGAAATTGTGTGAACCAATTTCTCACATGGAGATGCCTCTCAAGCTTTCTGGTTTTTCCAGAGAGCTTTTTTTATTTTCCTAAACACTACTAAACCCTATCTTTTGGCAATCATTTCTGCACAAACAGTAATAAGCTCAATCCTCAATTATACACTTATAGGCTTTTTATAGTTATTTAGTTTTTAAAAAGCACTCTAATG
>NZ_KV807739.1:0-455 GCF_001812125.1 Streptococcus sp. HMSC071D03 | reverse complement strand
TCAGATCCAGCTCCAAACAAAAAAGAAGTTTATCTTTATACTGGTGAAGATGCAGATGTTGATATCACATTTAATGACGATTCTGGAAAAATTAAATCAGCTTCACTTAAAAAAGGTGGAAATATTGCCTTAAATAATATTGATGGTAATCCAGATAAACAAGATAACGAATGGGGTTACACTGTAACAGCGATTAGTTCTGAAACAAATACCCCAGCAAAAATCAAAGTAACAGGACAAGTTTCTGGTATTGCTGAAAATAGATTACCAAAAACAGAATCAGATTCATTAGAACTTGTAACTCGTTTTGCAACAGCAACAGATACAGATGATGCAGTGCTTTATAATAACGCAACCAAAACTAAGAAAAATGGAGAGGCTGTTGGTTCTTACTTAACTGACCCAGGTGCAGTAACTTTCGTATTAAAAGCACAAACTAAGAAATATGATATTAA
>NZ_KV807738.1:0-255 GCF_001812125.1 Streptococcus sp. HMSC071D03 | reverse complement strand
CATCAAATTCTTTCCATCACGGCAGATAATGGAACGGAATTCAACCGCTTATCCGATGTGTTTTCTAAGGAACATATCTATTATGCACACCCCTATGCCTCTTGGGAAAGGGGGACTAATGAGAATCACAATAGGCTCATTCGTAGATGGTTACCTAAAGGAACTAAGAAAACGACTCCCAAAGAAGTCGCATTCATCGAAAATTGGATCAACAACTATCCTAAAAAATGCTTGAACTACAAGTCGCCTAGAGAA
>NZ_KV807737.1:35899-38508 GCF_001812125.1 Streptococcus sp. HMSC071D03 | reverse complement strand
GTCAGGAAAGTGGAAGTTACTTTGAGAAATTACCCCCTGCAAAAAAGCTGGAAACATTTGTCAGAGCTATTGACAAATGCGAAAGAATCAGATAGAATAGTAAAGTATGTTTAGTAACTGATCACTTTATAGCCGGCTAAACGAATACAAAATCTATGAGGAGGTATTCATCGTGAAACGTACTTATCAACCAAGTAAACTACGTCGTGCGCGCAAACACGGATTCCGTAACCGTATGTCAACTAAAAACGGTCGTCGCGTATTGGCAGCTCGTCGTCGTAAAGGACGCAAAGTTTTGGCTGCATAAACCAAACGAATTCAACAATGAAGTCAGTAGGAACTCGAGTCTACTGGCTTTTGTTTTGCCCTAAATGATGGCCTGCATTTACTTTCTATTTTTTCTATAATAGTGTATATAGGAGATTGAATTTATAACAGTACACTACAACTGCTAAAAATATTTCTAGAAATTAGTTTGACTTTCCTAATCTCTCTGTTCATATCTTATTTCAATCCACTATAATATTTCATATACTATATAAATGGAGAATATTTATGAAAAAATCAAAAGCTCTCTTACTAGGAGCTGGGCTTTTGAGTGCTAGCTTCTTGATGGTAGCTTGTAGCTCGACACAGTCAAATGCATCTGATAAAACCTACTCTTATGTATTTGCTAGCAATCCAGATACACTAGACTACATTACTTCGACACGTGGCTCGACGTCTAGCATTACGACAAACTTGATTGATGGTTTGTTGGAAAATGATAAGTATGGCAATCTGGTTCCTTCCATGGCTGAATCATGGACAGTATCAAAAGATGGTTTGACCTATACCTATAAAATCCGTCAAGGTGTCAAGTGGTATACCTCTGAAGGGGAAGAATATGCAGAGGTAACAGCTCATGACTTTGTGACAGGCCTCAAGTATGCGGCGGATAAAAAGGCAGAAAACTTGTACTTGGTGCAAGACTCTATCAAAGGTTTGGCGGACTATGTTGAGGGTCAATCATCAGACTTTGAAACTGTCGGTATCAAGGCAGTCGATGACTATACTCTCCAATATACTTTGAACAAGCCAGAGTCCTATTGGAATTCTAAGACAACAGGTGGAATTTTAAGTCCAGTTAGTTAATGAAGCCTTTTTGAAATCTAAGGGGGATGAATTTGGAAGTGTAACTCCATCTAGTATCCTGTCAAATGGGCCATACTTATTCAAATCATTCACATCAAAATCTTTGATTGAGTTTGAAAAGAATCCTAATTATTGGGACAAGGACAATGTGAAGATTGAGAAAGTAAAACTTTCCTTCTATGATGGCTCAGACCAAGATAGTTTGGCTAGAGGATTCTTGGAAGGCAACTATACAGACGGGCGTATCTTCCCAACAAGCTCTGTGTTTGATCAGTTGAAAAAAGGGAATGAAGATAAGATTACCTATACCCCTCAAAATGCTATAACCTTCTACTATCTCTTCAATGTCAATCGTCAAAGTTACAAGCAAACCATGAAACAGACGGACAAAGAAAAGACGGATTCTCGTCTAGCTATGCAAAATAAAGATTTCCGTCAGGCCATTAACTTTGCCTTTGACCGTCATGCCTATGCTGCCCAGACAAATGGAGAAGATGGGGCTGATCGAATCCTTAGAAATACAGTCACACCAAGTAACTTTGTTCAAATTGGTGGAAAAAACTTTGGAGATGCGGTCAATGAAAAGATGGTCAACTATGGTACAGAGTGGTCTAATATCAATCTGAATGATGCTCAAGCTGCTTTCTTGGATCCTGAAAAAGCCAAGGCTGAATTTGCCAAGACTAAAGATAGTTTGCAAGCAGAAGGCGTGACCTTCCCTATCCACTTGGATATGTTGGTTGATCAGACTGCTAAGTTGGATGTTCAGCAAGCAAGCTCCTTCAAGCAGACCGTTGAAGCGACGCTTGGTTCAGATAATGTGGTTATTGATATCATTCAATTGTCTCCAGATGAGAAAGACAATGCTACCTTCTTTGCGGATACCGCAGATCAAAAGGACTATGACATTGATATCTCAGGTTGGAGTGGAGATTTCTCATATCCGAAGACCTATCTTGATCTCTTGGATCCAGACTCTGGTTCTCAGTTGAAAAATCTTGGCTTGACTCCAGGAAAAGACAATGAAGTCAAAGAAAAACTTGGTCTAGCTACCTACAGGGAGTTGTTGGGTGCGGCAGATAATGAGAATGAAAATATGCAAACACGTTATGAAAAATTTGCTGAAGTTCAAGCTTGGTTGACAGATAGTGCTCTCTTCCTACCAGTTCAAAGTGGAGGGGCTAATCCTATCTTCCGTAAGACTGTTCCATTTACAGCGGCCTTCTCATTTGTTGGACACAAAGGAGATGCGGACAACTACAAATATGTTGAATTGCAAAAGGAACCTGTGACGGCTAAACAGTACCAAGAACTTTATGAAAAATGGCAAAAAGAAAAAGCTGAGTCAAATAAAAAATCCCAAGAAGATTTGGCTAACCACGTTCGATAGAAGAAGGTTATCAATAAAATTTTAATACTCTTCGAAAATCTCTTCAAACTGCGTCAACGTCGCCTTGCCGTAGGTATGGTTACTG
>NZ_KV807737.1:14337-35799 GCF_001812125.1 Streptococcus sp. HMSC071D03 | reverse complement strand
TTTCATCTACAACCTCAAAGCAGTGCTTTGAGCAGCCTGCGGCTAGTTTCCTAGTTTTGCTCTTTGATTTTCATTGAGTATAAGTCTAATTTTAGGGACTAGATTCAGAAAAAGGCATTACCAGGAGCTTGTTGGTTCTGGTAATGCCTTTTCTTTATTCTTTCAAATGATAAGAGTAGCTAGCAACGACGACATCTTCGTGCCATCTGAGAGCATATTTTAATTTAAGGCTCATTTGATTGTGTAGGATATTTTGCCAAGGTTTATTAGGGATAAACTGGGGTACAAGAACTGTAACCGTGTAGTTCTTGTTCTTAGCTTCTTGAGAAATCTTTCGAACATAGCGGACTGTAGGAGTAATGATATCGCGATAGCTAGTATTAATGGTTTTAAGAGTAATATTTGGGAAGTAGTCAGCAAATTCTTGGAGGATTTCTTGGTCTTTTTCTTCGGTTTCCTTGGTGGAAATGTGCATGGCCAAAACTTCATCTCCTATACTTTGAGCGTAGTTAATCGCTCCAACGCTGACTCGAGTAACATTTCCTACTAAGACAAGGACGACATTGCCATCGTAGGCTTTCTTTTGAATTCCTTCATAAAGTCGAAGTTGTTTCGCCACTTTTTGGTAATGACTGTGGATAGACAGAAATAGGAAGGTCAATACCAGGATGATTGGGAAGAATGGCCAGATATCCCCAAGCCTGAAGAAGAGTAGAATAAGGACAATAGCGTAACAAATGATGGCACCAAGGATATTAGCAAAGGCAGATTTTAAGAAATGAGAGCCTTTTTCTTTTTTCCAGTGGCGAATCATCCCTGTTTGAGAAAGTGCAAAAGGAACGAAAACTCCGATAGTATAGAGAGGAATCAAGCGTTCTGTATTTCCGTTAAAAATGAGCAGAAGAATCATAGCACCAAAGGCTAGTGTTAAGATACCGTTTGAGTAACCTAGGCGGTCTCCCTTCTCCATAAAGAGATGGGGCATGTACTTGTTCTTAGCCATATTGTAAGCCAACATCGGAAAGGCTGAAAAACCAGTATTTGCAGCGACAGCTAGGATTAGGGCAGTTGAGAATTGGAAGAGATAATAAACAATCTGACCGATAGCTGAATCCCCTAAAATCCCTTTAGCCATTTGTGAGAGGATTGTTTCTCCGTGTTGAGGGGTAATTCCCATCCAGTAGTTTAAGAAGGTAATCCCTGCAAATAGAAATCCAAGGATAAGTGACATGATGGTCAATGTTTGAGCTGCGTTTTTTTCTTTAGGGCTCTTGAAAAATGGAACGGCATTTGAGATAGCTTCAACCCCTGTTAGTGAAGCCGAACCGCTGGTGAAGGCTCTTAAAATGAGGACAATTGAGAGACTTGGGACGGTTTGACCAATAGAGGAAGTTGCATGATAGCTTAGAGAGCCTGTCAACAGTTGGAAGATACCAAACAATAAGAGGAAGACTGTACTAAAGATAAAGAGATAGACAGGGATCATCAAAGAACTGGCGGATTCCTTCAAACCTCTTAGATTCAAAAGCATGAGTAAACAGACCAGAAAAATGGCGATGTGGAGGTTATAGGGGTGGAGGGTAGGCAGTGCTGCTGTGATAGCATCAGCTCCTGCAGCCACGGATACGGCAACTGTTAGCATATAGTCAACAAGCAGGCTTCCTCCAGCAATCAAACCTAGCTCAGGAGATAGATTTTCTCGAGTTACCATATAGGCACCTCCACCTTGAGGGTAGGCGTGAATGATTTGCCGGTAGGAAATGGTCAGGCTAGCTAATAGTAAGAGGACAAAAATGCCAATAGGGAGACTCCACCAGATAGCAAGCGGAGAAAGGCTGGCCAAGACGAGGACGACCTGTTCAGGCCCGTAGGCAATAGATGATAGAGCATCGCTTGATAGCATTGCGAGTGCCTGCGTTTTTCCAAGTAGTCCTCCCTCGCCTTCAGTTAAGGACTTAAGGGGACGACCAATAAAGGTATATTTTAGTTTTGTAAACATTTTCTTTCCTTTTCTGAAAAATTTCAACAAGAGTTATTATACTGCTACGAAAAAATACCGTCAAGAAAAAATGAGTGATTTCAAAATATTTTTTCCTATAAGAATGAGACTAGTTTTTTGGTATAATAGAAGGTAGAAAAAACGAGGGAATATACATGATTTTTGATACACATACCCACTTGAATGTGGAAGAATTTTCAGGAAGAGAAGCAGAAGAAATAGCCTTAGCAGCTGAAATGGGTGTGACTCGGATGAATATTGTTGGTTTTGACAAACCGACTATTGAGCGTGCTCTTGAACTAGTGGACAAGTATGACCAACTCTATGCGACGATTGGCTGGCATCCAACGGAAGCAGGAACCTATACAGAGGAAGTTGAGAATTACTTGCTAGAAAAACTAAAACATCCAAAAGTTGTTGCCTTGGGCGAGATTGGTTTGGACTACCACTGGATGACGGCATCTAAGGAAGTTCAAGAAAAGGTTTTTCGTCGTCAGATCCAGCTATCTAAGGAACTGGACTTACCTTTTGTGGTTCACACACGTGATGCGCTCGAAGATACCTATGAAATTATTAAGAGTGAGGGAGTTGGTCCACGTGGCGGCATCATGCATTCCTTCTCAGGTTCTTTGGATTGGGCTGAGAAGTTTGTTGAGCTTGGTATGACCATTTCCTTCTCAGGAGTGGTGACCTTTAAGAAGGCGACGGATATCCAAGAAGCTGCCAGAGAACTTCCTTTGGACAAGATTTTGGTAGAGACAGATGCACCTTATTTAGCCCCAGTACCCAAGCGTGGGCGTGAAAATAAGACAGCTTACACGCGCTATGTAGTAGACTTTATTGCGGACTTGCGTGGCATGACGACAGAAGAATTGGCAGCAGTGACAAGTACCAATGCTGAACGAATCTTTGGATTGGAAAGTAAATCATGAAAGAGAAAATTTCCCAAGTCATCGTAGTCGAAGGGCGTGACGATACGGCAAATCTAAAACGCTACTTTGACGTGGAGACCTATGAGACTCGTGGTTCGGCTATCAATGAACAGGACCTTGAACGAATTCAACGTTTACATGAACGTCATGGGGTGATTGTCTTTACAGATCCTGATTTCAACGGGGAACGCATTCGTCGGATGATTATGACGGCTGTTCCATCAGTGCAGCACGCTTTTCTCAAACGTGATGAGGCAGTTCCTAAGTCCAAGACCAAGGGACGTTCTCTAGGAATCGAACATGCCAGTTATGAAGACTTGAAAACAGCGCTGGAACAAGTCACAGAGCAATTTGCAGCAGAAAGTGACTTTGATATTAGCCGTAGTGACTTGATCCGATTAGGGTTTCTAGCTGGAGCAGACAGCCGAAAACGCAGAGAATATCTAGGAGAGAATCTTCGTATCGGTTATTCCAATGGGAAACAACTTCTCAAGCGTTTAGAATTATTTGGAATCAGTCTAGCTGAAGTTGAAGATGCCATGAAATCGTATGAGAATTGAGAAACCGTCCCAAAATGTAGGGGGAATATGATACAATAGAAGTAATCATATACGGTTTAATCAGGCTTGATAGCAAGCATTAGAAAAGTGCTCCACGGAATTAGCCTTGTGTGGAGTTAATGAGGAAAAGTTATGGGAATCTTTGATTTTTTAAAAAAGACGGAAACTGCAGAGGCAACTGAAATAACTGAAGCACAGAATGAAAGAGAAGAATCTAAAAACAATGCATGTATTGGAGTTTTAGATTTGTTCCCAATGAAGGAAACGAATCAATTATTGATCGTTGGGAGTTTAGAAGGGACTCTCAAGGTTGGAGATCAGTTGCAGTTTTGCAATCCTGACCAAGGAATGGACGCTCTTGGTACTGTAGAGGTTAAAAAACTTAGCAGTCAAAACAAAGATGCAGATAGTCTTACTGATGAAGTTCTCGCGCATCTAGTGGTTGATAGGCTTCCTTCTTTGGATAAATTGAAAAAAGGAAGTGTGCTCTTTAGTTCAGGTGTTGAGGAAGAGCAAAAATTATCAAGCTATTCAGATGCCCTTTATCGTGCTTTTGTAGCCATCCAAGAGGGTCAATTGACTAATGAAGACTATTTGTCAGCTAGCCTTGATGACAGTGTAGAGATTTTACGTCTCTTTTTATGGAAATGCCGTCAAAATCAGGAAACTGAAAGCGAAGAAAGCTATCAAGCCAACACTCGCAAGTTGGAACGTCTAGCGGAAATCGTCAAGGACAAGTTGTTAGTAGCAGATTCTGTTTATGCAGTTTATTCGGAAAAAACAGGCGAACCTTACCTTTTCTCAACGACCTATGACAGAGGTGAGGAAGGTTATCTGTGTACTGATCCCATGATTATGCTGTTGACACCATCTTGGTATCGCCAATTCAAGGAAACCATTGATAGTCGACCAAACTCAGTGGTAAAACTGATTGAAAATACGGAAGACAAAACAGGGATTGAGAATTTCCTTGGGACAGCCTTTTACTTAAACGGTGCCATGGGAGCAATCTTTAATTCCAAGGAAGTCAGCGTCAGCGCTCCTGCCTTGGTTCAAAAACCAGATTTTTCTGATTTGCCAGAAATACAAGTGCCTGTCATGAATCCTGACCTGGTAAGATGGATGCTCCTGATGGGACAGATGGATCAACCGACTACAGAAGAGCAAGAACTAGTTTATGGGCTTTACTACAAGTTCTTCTCTATGGCTATGCCTAAGGCAAAATTCTTGCTTCCATTAGATGCAGCATCAGGATTCCCAGAGGATAATTCAGAAGGGAATTCCTTTGTTTTGGAAAAAGACGCTAACTTTAATATTCCCGTTAGAGAGGGAAAAGATGGACGAAATTCCGTCCCAGTATTTACTGATTGGAAACGTCTGAGAATGGTCTTTGATGAAAAGTGGAATGGCATGATTGAAGAAGCTGGAGGCATGATTGAAGGCTTTGACTATGCCATTAATCCAACGGAATACTATGAAGCGGGTGCCTATGTTAGCCTAACAGCTTTTAAAGAGATGCAAGAGCTCAGTTAGGAACTAGAAGGCAATTAGAGAGTTCTTTAATAATTAGAAAAGAGAATAAATGAGAATTGCAGATTATAGCGTGACCAAGGCAGTGCTGGAGCGTCACGGTTTTACCTTTAAAAAGTCCTTCGGGCAAAATTTCTTGACCGATACCAATATCCTTCAAAAAATTGTGGATACGGCTGAGATTGATGACCAGGTTAATGTCATTGAGATCGGGCCGGGTATTGGTGCTTTGACTGAATTTTTAGCTGAGCGTGCAGCTCAAGTCATGGCTTTTGAGATTGACCACCGTTTGGTACCAATCCTAGTGGATACTTTACGTGGTTTTGACAATGTGACCGTAGTTAACGAAGATATTCTCAAGGTTGATTTGGCGCAACATATCCAGAATTTTAAAAATCCTGACCTGCCTATTAAGGTAGTAGCTAACTTACCTTACTACATCACGACCCCTATTCTCATGCACTTGATTGAAAGTGGGATTCCTTTTAGTGAGTTTGTCGTCATGATGCAGAAAGAAGTAGCAGATCGTATCTCTGCACAACCAAATACCAAGGCTTATGGTAGTTTGTCGATTGCAGTTCAGTATTACATGACGGCCAAGGTTGCCTTCATCGTGCCTCGTACGGTCTTTGTACCAGCACCAAATGTGGACTCTGCTATTTTGAAAATGGTGCGCCGTCCAGAACCAGCTGTAGCAGTTGAAGACGAGAACTTTTTCTTTAAGGTTTCCAAGGCAAGTTTCACCCATCGCCGAAAGACCTTGTGGAACAATTTGACAGGTTACTTTGGCAAGACTGAAGAGGTCAAGGACAAGCTGACCAAGGCTTTGGACCAAGCAGGCTTGTCACCAAGTGTGCGTGGGGAAGCTCTCAGCTTGGAAGAGTTTGCCAGCCTAGCAGATGCACTTAAAGGGCAAGGACTCTAAGATGCGGGGACAAATCATTAAAGCCTTGGCAGGATTCTACTATGTGGAGAGTGAGGGTCAGGTTTATCAAACACGCGCGCGTGGGAATTTCCGTAAAAAAGGCCATACTCCCTACGTTGGAGACTGGGTAGATTTTTCTGCCGAGGAAAATTCAGAAGGCTATATCCTCAAGATTCATGAACGGAAAAACAGTCTGGTCCGTCCGCCTATTGTCAATATTGACCAAGCTGTAGTAATCATGTCTGTCAAGGAACCTGATTTTAATAGCAATTTGTTGGATCGTTTCTTGGTTCTCTTAGAACATAAGGGCATTCATCCTATCGTTTATATTTCTAAAATGGACCTCTTGTCAGATCGACTAGAACTGGATTGTTACGAGCAGACCTATCGTGCCATCGGCTACGACTTTGTGACTAGTAAGGAAGAGCTCTTGCCACTATTGACAAACAAGGTGACAGTCTTTATGGGGCAGACAGGTGTTGGGAAGTCAACTCTTCTCAATAAAATCGCACCAGACCTCAATCTTGAAACAGGAGAAATTTCAGACAGTCTGGGTCGCGGGCGCCACACTACTCGAGCGGTTAGTTTTTATAATCTCAATGGAGGTAAAATCGCAGATACACCGGGCTTTTCATCCTTGGACTATGAAGTATCAACGGCGGAAGACCTCAATCAGGCCTTCCCAGAGATTGCTAGTGTCAGCCGAAACTGCAAATTCCGCACTTGTACCCATACCCATGAGCCGTCCTGTGCAGTGAAACCAGCAGTTGAAGAAGGTACTATTGCGCCCTTCCGTTTTGAAAATTATCTGCAATTCCTCAGTGAGATTGAGAATCGCAGAGAAACCTATAAAAAAGTCAGCAAAAAAATTCCAAAATAAGGAGAAACCTATGTCTCAATACAAGATTGCTCCGTCAATTCTGGCAGCAGATTATGCCAACTTTGAACGTGAAATTAAACGCCTAGAAGCAACTGGGGCAGAATACGCCCATATCGATATCATGGATGGTCACTTTGTACCACAAATCAGCTTTGGTGCAGGTGTGGTCGAAAGCCTTCGCCCCCATAGCAAGATGGTTTTTGATTGCCACTTGATGGTCTCTAATCCTGAACACCATCTAGAAGATTTTGCGCGTGCAGGGGCAGATATCATCAGCATTCACGTAGAGGCAACACCTCATATCCATGGCGCTCTTCAAAAGATTCGTTCTCTAGGTGTCAAACCATCGGTTGTTATCAATCCTGGAACGCCTGCTGAGGCTATCAAGCACGTGCTTCACTTAGTTGATCAAGTCTTGGTCATGACGGTTAACCCTGGATTTGGTGGACAAGCCTTTCTGCCAGAAACCATGGATAAGATTCGTGAGTTGGTGGCACTTCGTGAGGAGAAGGGCTTGAACTTTGAGATCGAAGTGGATGGTGGGATTGATGATAAAACTATTGCTCAAGCCAAAGAAGCTGGTGCAACAGTTTTTGTAGCAGGGTCTTATGTCTTTAAGGGAGATGTCAATGAACGAGTGCAAGCTCTCCGAAAACAACTGGACTAAAGTTGCAGTTTTTGCTGGTGGAGACCGTGGACATTATAGGATAGATTTTGATTGCTTTGTCGGTGTGGACCGTGGCTCACTCTGGGTACTGGAGGAAAAACTTCCTCTTACTATAGCCGTTGGGGATTTTGATTCTGTGACTATGGAAGAGCGTCAGTTGATTCAAAAACGTGCGCGACACTTTGTCCAAGCCCAGCCAGAAAAAGATGATACGGATCTGGAACTAGCACTGTTAACGGTTTTTGAAAAAGATCCTCAAGCTCGAGTGACCATTTTTGGCGCCCTAGGTGGTCGCATTGACCATATGCTGGCCAATGTCTTTCTGCCTAGCAATCCTAAATTGGCGCCCTATATGCGTCAAATAGAGATTGAGGATGGGCAAAATTTGATTAGCTATTGCCCAGAAGGGACCAGTCAACTTGAACCACGTTTGGACTATGATTATCTGGCCTTTATGCCTGTGAGGGACAGTCAGTTAACCATTATCGGAGCCAAGTACGAATTGACTGAAGAGAATTTTTTCTTTAAGAAAGTTTACGCTTCTAACGAATATATAGATAGGGAAGTTTCGGTGACTTGCCCAGATGGCTATGTGGTTGTCTTGCATAGCAAAGACAGGAGGTAGGATGGAAAGTTTACTTGTTGTTTTATTAGTTGCTAATCTAGCCGGCCTCTTTCTTATTTGGCAAAGGCAGGATAAGCAGGAGAAACACCTAAGTAAGAGTTTGGAAGATCAGGCAGATCATTTATCAGACCAGTTAGATTATCGCTTTGAGCAAGCCAGACAAGCAAGCCAGCTGAACCAAAAAAATCTAGAAGTGGCTGTTAGTGATCGTTTGCAGGAGGTGCGGATCGAATTGCACCAAGGTCTGACTCAGGTTCGACAGGAGATGAATGAAAACCTCCTCCAAACCAGAGATAAGACTGACCAACGACTACAGGCCTTGCAGGAGTCAAATGAGCAACGTTTAGAGCAGATGCGCCAAACGGTTGAGGAAAAGCTAGAAAAGACCTTGCAGACACGCTTGCAAGCGTCTTTCGAGACAGTTTCCAAGCAACTGGAATCTGTCAATCGTGGTCTAGGTGAAATGCAGACGGTCGCCCGTGATGTCGGTGCCCTAAATAAAGTCCTTTCTGGAACTAAAACGCGAGGAATTCTAGGAGAATTACAACTGGGGCAGATTATCGAAGATATCATGACACCTGCCCAGTATGAACGAGAATTTGCAACTGTTGAAAACTCCAGTGAACGTGTGGAATACGCTATTAAGTTGCCTGGGCAAGGAGACCAAGAATATGTCTACCTACCGATTGACTCCAAGTTTCCATTGGCGGATTATTACCGTCTGGAAGAAGCCTATGAAGCAGGTGACAAGGAGGAAATTGAGCGTTGTCGTAAGTCTCTCCTAGCAAGCGTCAAGCGTTTTGCCAAGGATATCAAGAGTAAGTACCTGGCGCCGCCTCGGACAACCAATTTTGGAGTTTTGTTTGTACCGACAGAAGGTCTCTACTCAGAAATTGTTCGCAATCCAATTTTCTTTGATGATTTGAGACGGGAGGAACAGATTATTGTTGCAGGTCCAAGTACCTTGTCGGCTCTTCTTAACTCCTTATCAGTTGGCTTCAAAACTCTTAATATCCAAAAGAGTGCTGATCATATCAGTAAAACCCTAGCTAGTGTCAAAACAGAATTTGGCAAGTTTGGAGGTATTTTGGTCAAGGCACAAAAACATCTCCAACATGCCTCTGGCAATATTGATGATTTATTAAACCGTCGTACTACAGCTATCGAGCGAACGCTTCGTCGCATTGAGTTATCAGAAGGTGAGCCTGCGCTTGATTTGCTCCAATTCCAAGAAGATGAGGAAGAATATGAAGATTAGTCACATGAAGAAAGATGAGCTTTTTGAAGGCTTTTACCTGATCAAGTCAGCTGACCTGAGACAGACACGTGCTGGGAAAAACTACCTAGCCTTCACCTTCCAAGATGATAGTGGAGAAATCGAAGGGAAGCTCTGGGATGCTCAACCCCACAATGTTGAAACCTTTACAGCAGGGAAAGTAGTCCATATGCAAGGTCGTCGTGAAGTGTACAACAATACGCCTCAGGTTAATCAAATCACCCTTCGCTTACCACAACCTGGCGAACCAAATGACCCAGCGGACTTCAAGGTTAAATCTCCAGTAGATGCCAAAGAGATTCGTGAGTATATGGCGCAGATGATTTTTAAAATTGAAAATCCAATTTGGCAGCGAATTGTTCGAAATCTCTACACCAAGTATGACAAGGAATTCTACTCCTATCCAGCTGCTAAGACCAACCATCATGCTTTTGAGACAGGTCTTGCTTACCATACTGCTACTATGGTTCGTTTGGCAGAAGCGATAGCAGATATTTATCCTCAGCTCAATAAAAGTTTACTTTATGCAGGAATCATGCTCCATGATTTAGCCAAGGTAATCGAGTTGACGGGACCCGACCAGACAGAGTACACAGTAAGAGGAAACCTTATTGGTCATATTGCTTTGATTGATAGTGAGATTACCAAAGCAGTAATGGAGCTTGGCATTGATGATACTAGAGAAGAGGTTGTCCTTCTTCGCCATGTCATTCTCAGTCACCATGGTCTCCTTGAGTACGGTAGCCCTGTTCGTCCACGAATTATGGAAGCAGAAATTATTCATATGATTGACAATTTGGATGCCAGTATGATGATGATGACAACAGCTCTGGCTCTTGTTGATGATGGAGAAATGACTAATAAAGTATTTGCTATGGACAATCGTTCCTTCTACAAGCCAAAATTAGACTAGAAACTAAAAAAATGAACTTTATTTAGACAATAAAGTTCGTTTTTTTGCTTTAGTGTGATATAATGAAGAAAGATTAAATAAAAAAGAATGGTAAATATATAATGAAATTAAGAAGAAGTGATCGGATGGTTGTCATTTCCAATTACTTGATTAACAATCCATACAAATTAACCAGTCTCAACACCTTTGCGGAAAAGTATGAATCTGCCAAATCGTCTATTTCTGAAGACATTGTCATCATTAAACGGGCCTTCGAAGAAATTGAAATCGGGCATATTCAAACGGTGACAGGTGCTGGTGGTGGTGTTATTTTTACACCATCAATATCTGACCTCGAGTCTAAAACGATTATCGAAGAGCTTCGTGATAAACTTTCAGAGAGTGACCGCATTCTGCCAGGTGGCTACATTTATTTATCTGACCTATTGAGCACTCCAGCTATTTTGAAAAATATCGGTCGCATTATTGCTAAGAGCTTTATGGATCAGAAGATTGATGCCGTTATGACTGTTGCGACCAAAGGGGTTCCGCTTGCGAATGCGGTAGCAAATGTCCTCAACGTACCATTTGTCATTGTCCGTCGCGACTTGAAAATCACTGAAGGTTCAACTGTTAGTGTCAACTATGTTTCAGGTTCTAGTGACCGTATCGAAAAGATGTTCCTTTCAAAACGTAGCCTCAAAGCAGGAAGTCGTGTCTTGATCGTCGATGACTTCTTGAAGGGTGGAGGAACCATTAACGGGATGATTAGCCTCTTGTCTGAGTTTGATTCAGAGTTGGCTGGAGTAGCCGTCTTTGCTGATAATGCACAGGAAGACCGTGAACAACAGTTCGACTACAAGTCACTCTTGAGAGTCACGAACATTGATGTGAAGAACCAACAAATTGCTGTTGAAGTTGGAAATATATTCGATACAGAAAAATAAGAATTGACTTGAAATACAAAGGTTGGAACTTTCGTCCCAGCCTTTCTTTGATAATGAATATGAAGGAGTCCTATGAAAACACCATTTATTAAACGTGAAGCCTTAGAAAAGATTGTTGGGGAGTTTCCAACCCCTTTTCATCTCTACGATGAAAAAGGGATTCGCGAGAAAGCACGAGCAGTAAATAAAGCCTTTTCTTGGAATAAGGGCTTTAAAGAATACTTCGCAGTTAAGGCAACGCCAACTCCAGCCATCTTGAAAATCTTACAAGAAGAAGGATGTGGAGTGGATTGTTCTAGTTATGTTGAACTTTTGATGAGTCACAGGCTTGGGTTTTCAGGGGCGGATATGATGTTCTCATCTAACAACACCCCAGATCGAGAATATGCCTATGCCCGTGAATTAAGTGCGACGATTAATTTGGATGCCTTTGAAGATATCGAGCATTTGGAACGTGCAGCAGGCATCCCAGAAATCATCTCTTGCCGTTACAATCCTGGTGGAGTATTTGAACTGGGTACGGATATTATGGATAATCCTGGTGAAGCTAAGTTCGGGATGACTAAGGAACAGCTTTTTGAAGCCTTTGCCATCTTGAAAGAAAAGGGAGCTAAAACCTTTGGGATTCATTCCTTCCTAGCTTCCAATACAGTGACCCATCTCTACTATCCAGAATTAGCACGTCAGCTTTTTGAATTGGCAGTAGAAATCAAGAAAAAGTTAGGAATTTCGCTGGACTTCATCAATCTTTCTGGAGGAATCGGAGTCAACTATCGTCCAGATCAGGAGCCAAATGATATCGCTGTAATTGGTGAGGGAGTTCGTCAGGTTTATGAGGAAGTCCTCACACCAGCAGGTCTTGGTCAAGTTAAGATTTTTACAGAGTTAGGACGCTTTATGTTGGCACCTCATGGAATTCTAGTGACTAAAGTAACCCATAAAAAGAAAACCTACCGAACTTATCTTGGAGTAGATGCCTCAGCTGTCAACCTGATGAGACCGGCTATGTATGGAGCCTATCACCACATCACCAATATGATGCATCCTGATGGTCAGACTGAAATCGTTGATGTTGTTGGTTCTCTCTGTGAAAATAACGATAAGTTTGCAGTTAATCGTGATCTACCTCAAACAGAAATTGGTGATTTGTTAGTCATTCATGATACAGGTGCGCATGGCTTCTCTATGGGTTACCAGTACAATGCCAAGCTTCGTTCGGCAGAAATTCTATATACAGAGGATGGTGGAGCACGCTTGATCCGCCGAGCCGAGCGACCAGAGGACTATTTTGCGACTCTCTATGGCTTTGATTTTGACAAGGATTAATAAATATTTTGAAAATCATGAAAGTTGAAAGTGAAAAACAGATTGTTTTCTAAAAAATAGGCAAAATCTGTGGTTTTTCTTTTCAGTCATGGTATAATAAAGACTATAAAACGTTTTCAAGGAAGGTAACGATATGTCTGAGGAAATAATTGACTATGGACAAGTGACAGGAATGGTGCATTCGACAGAGAGTTTTGGGGCGGTAGATGGGCCTGGAATTCGTTTTATTGTCTTTTTGCAAGGCTGTCAGATGCGTTGCCAATATTGCCATAACCCTGATACTTGGGCTATGGAAACAAATAAATCTCGTGTACGAACAGTAGATGATGTTCTAGAAGAAGCGCTTCGTTATCGTGGTTTCTGGGGTGACAAGGGAGGTATCACAGTCAGTGGAGGAGAAGCCCTCTTGCAGATTGATTTCTTGATTGCCCTCTTTACTAAGGCAAAGGAAAAAGGTATCCACTGTACCTTGGATACTTGTGCCCTTCCATTCCGTAACAAACCACGCTATCTAGAAAAGTTCAACAAGTTGATGGCCGTGACAGACTTGGTTCTCCTTGATATCAAGGAAATCAACGAAGCGCAACACAAGATTGTAACCAGTCAAACCAATAAAAACATCTTGGCTTGTGCTCAGTACTTGTCAGAAATCGGTAAACCTGTTTGGATTCGTCACGTTCTTGTACCTGGATTGACAGACAGAGATGAGGATTTGATTGAACTTGGTAAGTTTGTAAAAACTCTCAAAAATGTTGATAAGTTTGAAATCTTGCCTTACCACACTATGGGTGAGTTCAAATGGCGTGAACTTGGGATTCCATATTCCCTTGAAGGAGTTAAACCTCCAACAGCAGATCGTGTCAAGAATGCTAAGGAATTGATGGATACAGAAAGCTATCAAGATTACATGAAACGTGTACATGGATAAAATGAAAGAAGAGGTCGGGATTTTTTCTCGGCCTCTTTTCGACTATAGAAAAGACTCAGCATTTAAGCTAAGCCTTTTATTTTTTATCTAGAATGTTGTTTTCCAGCATTGCGTTTTTTGTTTTTCTTCTTATTAGAAGTTGTGATAGCTGTTGCTGGTTCAGGGGTCACATCTTTACGAGTGATTGAAGTTTTGCTTGCTTTTAGTGGGTTCTTAGCAAATTCTTCGCGTACTTTTTTACGAAGTTTTGGACGAACGATGTAGTTGATGATAAATTGTTGAAGAATCATCATGAAACCACCGACAACCCAGTAAAGTGTAACGCTGGCTGGTGAGAAGACAGAGAACACGACAATCATGAGAGGACTCATATAGAGCATCTTCTTGATTTGTTCTCTTTGAGTTTCGTCCTCAACTCCATGTAAAGAAAGGAGTGATTGAAGATAGTAAAGGATACCAGCAAAGGCAACTAAAATCATACTAGGTGAGCCCAGAGGAATTCCTAGGTAGCTTGCTTGGGCAACTCCTTCAGTATGTTGGGCAGCAAAGTAGATAGCAGAGAAGAAAGGCATTTGAATGAGGATAGGGAAACATCCCACGCCGCCAAACATGCTGATGCCGTGCTCTTTTTGAGCAGCAAAGAGAGCTTGTTGGGCTTCGAGTTTTTCTTCTTGAGTTGTTGCTTCTTTCAGGCGAGTCTGATGTGGTTCAAGAACGTGCTTGAGAGCATTCATCTTCTCAGAGTGAAGCGTTGCCTTCCATGATTGGTAGATACCAAGTGGGAGGATAATCAAGCGAACGATAATGGTTACGATGATGATTCCAACACCGAAACCGAGGCCTTGATCATTGGCGAAGTACTTGATAGCTTCTCCCATCGGAGCACCCAAGAACTCCCAAACGGGACCAATTGGCTTACCTGTTGCTTTATCAACCTGAACGCAACCAGTCAAGACAAGCAACATAGCCACTCCCATAGCTGAGAGTGCAAAACGTTTAATAGATTTCACTGTTTTTATTCCTTCTTTAAAAATTATACCTTTCTATTCTACTGTTTTTTTGGAAAATATACAATAGTTCTAGAGACCTAATTTGCGACTTTGAAGTCTGAATAAGATGGAAAGTTACTCATTTGCACATCTAGGTAGGTTACTTTAGAGAATGGGGTAGGGCCTTTTCGAATCTCTTGGATAAACTTAGCCATAATGGCAGAAGACTCTGCCTGGGCCAGAATCTCAACGGTTCCGTCATCGTTATTCCAGACACGACCCGTAATGCCACCTAGTTCTAGAGCTAGGGTATAGACACCCCAGCGGAAGCCCACTCCTTGGACGCGACCTTGGGCGATCATTTTAACCTTTTGCATACCAAACCTCCTTGATTGTGTTATAATATTTCTATGACTATTATAACCTCTAAAGCCAATTCTGTGGTGAAAAATGCCAAAAAATTACATCAAAAAAAATATCGGAAAACCTCTTACTTGATTGAGGGCTGGCATCTGTTTGAAGAAGCTATTCAGGCTGGTGCAAAGATTGAGAAAATATTTGCCCTTGCAGAGTATGGCGAAAAATTAATGGACTATTCCCAGACTGTCTTTGTTACTGAAGAAATCTTGCTTGATTTAGCAGATTCGCAAACTCCTCAGGGTATTGTTGCCATTGTCCAAAAGGAAGAGGAGCAGTTGCCAGATTTGAGCCAAGGAAAGTATCTCTTTTTAGAAGATGTGCAGGATCCTGGAAATGTTGGGACTATGATTCGAACGGCAGATGCGGCAGGTTTTTCTGGAGTCATTGTTTCCAGTAAGTCAGCAGATATCTATAGCCTCAAAACTCTTCGCTCCATGCAAGGAAGTCATTTCCATTTGCCGATTTATCGCATGTCTGTTGAAACATTTCGCGAAAAGGCTAAAAAGAGCGATTTACTGATTCTAGCAACTACCTTGTCCCAAAATTCTAAAGATTATCGTGAACTTGCTCGTCAAGAGGACTTCGCCTTGGTCATGGGAAATGAAGGTCAAGGCATTAGTCCATTCATGGCAGAGCAGGCGGACCAACTGGTTCATATCAGCATGAAGGGCCAGGCGGAAAGTCTCAATGTTGCCATTGCAGCGGGTATACTTATGTTTTATTTGAGTTAAAATAGTTTATTTTTGTTATAATCAATAAAAATACTTTTATAAGGAGAAAAAGATATGAATCAAACAATTATTCAAGAACGTTCTGGTTTGAATCAATTCTATGCAAAAGTCTATGCTTTTGTAGGTTTGGGAATTGGCTTATCAGCCCTTGTCTCAGGACTCATGTTGACAACTTTCCAGGATTTGCTCGTTCAAATTATGATGAATGCTCGTGTATGGCTAATAGTTGCGGGCTTTGTAGAAGTTGCTCTGGTCTATGTAGCGAGTAGTATGGCTTTAAAAAACAGTCCAGCAGCCTTGCCAATTTTCTTGCTTTATTCCGTTTTAAACGGTTTTACACTGAGTTTCGTTGTCTCGCTCTATACCCCAGGTACTGTTTTGACAGCCTTTGTATCTAGTGCAGCTCTCTTCTTTGTGATGGCTCTTATCGGAGTTGTGATTAAGAAGGACTTGAGCGGTATGGGACGTGCCTTGTTGGCAGCTTTAGTGGGCCTCATACTAGCTATGATTGTCAATATCTTTTTAAACAGTAGCCTTTTTGACTATATCATCAGCATTATCATGGTTTTCGTTTTTGCAGGCTTGATTGCTTGGGACAACCAAAAGATTCGCTATGTTTATGAGGAGTCAGGTGGTCAGGTTGCAACAGGTTGGGCAGTTTCTTTGGCGCTCAGTCTTTACTTGGACTTTATCAACGTATTCCTTAGCTTGCTCCGTATTTTCGGTAGTGACGATTGATTTTTTAGAGCTCCGTGGAGCTCTTTTTTTAATTTTTACTTTCATTTTTACTGGCAAAAGGGTATAATCATCTTATTATTCAAAAGGAGAGATGTATGAAGAAAAGTTTTATCCATCAACAGGAAGAAATTTCCTTTGTAAAAAATACCTTTACCCAGTATTTAAAAGATAAGTTAGAAGTGGTTGAGGTACAAGGTCCTATCTTGAGTAAGGTTGGGGATGGGATGCAGGACAATTTATCAGGTGTGGAAAATGCCGTGGAAGTTAAGGTTTTGCAAATTCCAGACGAAACCTATGAAGTGGTACATTCACTTGCTAAGTGGAAACGCCATACCTTGGCTCGTTTTGGTTTTGGCGAGGGTGAAGGCCTCTTTGTTCACATGAAGGCCCTTCGTCCAGACGAAGATTCGCTAGATGCAACTCACTCAGTCTATGTGGACCAGTGGGACTGGGAAAAAGTTATTCCAAACGGACAGCGCAATCTTGCCTATCTTAAAGAAACGGTAGAAAAGATTTATAAGGCTATTCGTTTGACAGAGTTAGCAGTGGAAGCACGCTACGATATTGAGTCAATTTTGCCTAAGCAAATAACCTTTATCCATACAGAAGAGTTGGTAGAACGCTACCCAGACTTGACACCAAAAGAACGTGAAAATGCTGTCTGTAAGGAGTTCGGTGCGGTCTTCCTAATTGGTATCGGTGGAGAATTGTCAGATGGAAAACCTCATGACGGACGTGCACCAGACTATGATGACTGGACAACTGAGTCTGAAAATGGCTATCATGGCTTGAATGGGGACATCCTTGTTTGGAATGATAATTTGGGTGCAGCCTTTGAATTGTCTTCAATGGGCATTCGTGTCGATGAAGACACTCTCCGTCGCCAAGTAGCTATCACAGGAGATGAAGACCGTTTAACTTTAGAATGGCATAAGGCTCTCCTAAATGGACTCTTCCCATTGACAATCGGTGGAGGAATCGGCCAATCTCGTATGGCTATGTTCCTGCTTCGTAAGAAGCACATCGGTGAAGTCCAAACCAGTGTTTGGCCGCAAGAAGTGAGAGATACTTACGAAAATATTCTTTAATCAATCGAGCCGTAAGGTTCGATTTTCTTTTTTTGATAAGAATTTGGTATAATAGACGTTATGAAAATCGTATCAGGAATCTACGGTGGGCGTCCTTTAAAGACGCTGGACGGTAAAACGACAAGGCCAACATCAGACAAGGTTAGGGGCGCTATTTTTAATATGATTGGTCCCTACTTTGAAGGTGGACGTGTGTTAGATCTTTATGCTGGTAGTGGTGGTTTATCCATCGAGGCTGTCTCAAGGGGAATGTCCAGTGCAGTACTGGTTGAGAAAGATCGTCGAGCCCAGAATATTGTCGCAGAAAATATTCGGATGACCAAGGAAACTTCCAAGTTTCAATTGTTGAAAATGGAATCCAGTCGTGCTTTGGAGCAGGTGGATGGAGTCTTTGATCTCATCTTTTTGGATCCTCCCTATGCAAAAGAACAAATCGTGTCAGATATTGAAAAAATGGCAGAGAGAAATCTTTTTTCAGAAGATGTCATGGTGGTATGTGAGACCGATAAATCGGTAGAACTTCCAGAAGAAATCGCCTGTTTGGGTATCTGGAAGGAAAAAATATATGGAATTAGTAAGGTGACGGTTTATGTCAGATAAGATTGGGCTATTTACAGGTTCCTTTGATCCGATGACCAATGGACATTTGGATCTCATCGAGCGTGCAAGTAAGCTCTTTGATAAATTGTATGTCGGGATTTTTTATAATCCACACAAAATGGGATTTTTACCGATAGAGAGTCGAAAGAAGACTGTTGAAAAAGCAGTGGGACATCTCAAAAATGTGGAAGTGATGGCTTCTCACGATGAATTGGTAGTTGACGTTGCTAGAAGATTAGGTGCAGAGATCTTAGTGCGTGGTTTACGCAATGCTACGGATCTTCAGTATGAAGCTAGTTTTGATTTTTACAACCATAAATTAGCGGGAGAAATGGAGACAATCTATCTCCACAGTCGGCCGGAGCATGTTCATATCAGCTCTTCAGCTGTCAGAGAACTATTAAAATTTGATCAAGATATCAGTGGATATGTGCCAAATACTGTCTTGGAGGAATTAGAAGATGAAGAAAAAGACTAGATGGCCCTTATATCTCATTATTGGGCTCGTTATCACTTTTATAGCTTTTACGGTGCCCCTGCCATATTATATCGAGGTGCCAGGAACTTCTGAAGATATTCGAAAGGTTTTACAAGTTAATAACCAACCTGACCAAGAGGGAGGTTCCTACCAATTTGTGACGGTTGGAGTTAAGCACGCTAGAATGGTTGACTTGTTTTATGCCTGGCTAACACCTTTCACGGATATACATAGTGCCAAAGAAATGACGGGTGGTTCGTCAGATGCGGAATTTATGCGAATCAACCAGTTTTACATGGAAACTTCGCAAAATATGGCCAAATATCAAGGCCTGAAGACGGCGGGTAAGGAAATTGAGCTCAAATATCTGGGGGTCTATGTTTTGACTGTAACAGATAACTCGACTTTCAAGGGAGTTCTTAATATTGCTGACACCGTAACCGCTGTGAATGACAAGACTTTTGAGAGCTCCAAGGAGATGGTTGACTACGTTAATTCTCAAACTCTAGGTGATCAGGTTAAGGTTACCTATGAGGAGGATGGAAAAGTCAAGACTGCCGAAGGAAAAATCATTACTCTGGAAAATGGGAAAAATGGTATCGGAATCGGTTTGATTGACCGCACAGAAGTATCTAGTGATGTGCCAATCAAGTTTTCAACTGCAGGCATTGGTGGTCCTAGTGCTGGGATGATGTTTAGTCTATCCATCTATACGCAAATTGCAGATCCTACTCTTCGAAATGGACGGATTATTGCGGGTACAGGAAGCATCGATAGAGATGGCAACGTAGGTGACATTGGGGGAATTGATAAAAAGGTTGTGGCCGCAGCTAAAAAGGGAGCAACTGTATTCTTTGCTCCTAATAATCCAGTAACTGAAGAAGCTAAAAAAGCAAATCCAAATGCCAAGAGTAATTATGACACAGCTCTAGAAGCAGCTCAAATGATTAAAACAGACATGAAAATCGTTCCAGTCAAAACGCTTCAAGATGCGATTGACTATTTGAAAAATAATCCCTAAACAGTAGGCGAATTCCTAAACTAGCGTAGAAAAAAAGAAGATGGTATAATAGGCAAATGATTCAATTGTTTTTTACCCTTAGTAGTCATATGTTTTTTGTCTACCTAGTCTTTCAGCTCTTGAAAGATTTGGTCAGATGGGATCAAATTTTGAAGGTGACAAAGGATAATGCGAAGAAGGTTCGACTCTTGGTAGTATTGTGTAGTATCGGTTTAGGATATCTGATTAGTTCCTTTTTCCTAAATCTCTACCAACTTTGGCAAGAAGCAGTTAGAACACTATTCTAAAATTGTAAGTGAAGGAAAATACTCTATGGAAAAAATTGTAGTTCAAGGTGGAGATAATCGTTTGATTGGAAGTGTCACCATCGAGGGCGCAAAAAATGCAGTTTTGCCACTGCTTGCAGCAACTATTTTAGCAAGTGAAGGAAAAACAGTCTTAAAAAATGTTCCTATTTTATCGGATGTTTTTACCATGAATCAGGTGGTTCGTGGATTAAATGCGAAAGTAGACTTTGATCAAGAAGCACATATTGTTGAAGTTGATGCGACTGGAGATATCACAGAAGAAGCTCCCTATAAGTATGTCAGCAAGATGCGTGCTTCTATTGTAGTATTGGGGCCAATCTTGGCTCGTGTGGGACATGCTAAAGTTTCGATGCCAGGTGGCTGTACTATCGGTAGTCGTCCGATAGACCTCCACCTTAAAGGACTCGAAGCAATGGGGGCTGAGATCACTCAAACGGCTGGTTATATTGAAGCTAAGGCGGAACGCTTGCACGGTGCACATATCTACATGGACTTTCCAAGTGTAGGTGCTACTCAAAACTTGATGATGGCAGCAACTCTTGCCAACGGCGTAACTGTCATTGAAAATGCTGCGCGTGAACCTGAGATTGTCGACTTGGCTGTTCTCCTAAATAAAATGGGTGCCAAAGTCAAGGGGGCAGGAACAGAAACTGTGACGATTACTGGTGTTGAACAATTACACGGTGCAACCCACAATGTTGTGCAAGACCGTATTGAAGCAGGGACTTTCATGGTAGCAGCTGCCATTACAGGTGGAGATGTCTTGATTCTGGATGCTATCTGGGAACATAATCGCCCCTTGATTGCTAAATTACAGGAAATGGGTGTTGAAGTCATCGATGAGGACGAAGGAATTCGTATTCGTTCTCAACGTGAAAAATTAAAGGCGGTTCATGTTAAGACATTACCACATCCAGGATTTCCGACAGATATGCAAGCGCAGTTTACTGCTCTAATGACCGTTGCTCAAGGTGAGTCAACTATGGTAGAGACTGTATTTGAGAATCGTTTTCAACATTTAGAGGAAATGCGTCGTATGGGCTTGCACTCAGAAATTATTCGTGATACAGCCCGTATCGTCGGAGGACAGCCTCTCCAAGGGGCAGAAGTTCTATCGACAGACTTACGTGCCAGTGCAGCCTTGATTTTGACAGGCTTGGTAGCTGAAGGCGAAACAGTTGTAGGAAAGCTTGTCCATTTAGATAGAGGTTACTACCGTTTCCATGAAAAATTGGCTCAGTTAGGAGCTAAGATTGAACGGGTAAGTGTGGAAGCTGATGAAGATGAATAAAGAAGCCAAATATGTATTGCGTCGTTTTGTCTTGGTTATGCTAGTTCTCCTTCTAGGTGCTTTAGCGCTTGCAATTGGTTTGATGATTGGCTATGGCATACTAGGAAAAGGGGAAGACCCTAGGGCTATTTTGGCGCCAGCAAAATGGCACGAACTCGTCACAAAATTTACAGGGAAATAGGCTGGGAGACCAGTCTTTTTCTAGGAAGTAAAATGTAATACTCAATGAAAATCAAAGAGCAAACTAGGAAGAGATCCGCAGGTTGCTCAAAACACAGTTTTGAGGTTGTGGATAGAACTGACGAAGTCAG
>NZ_KV807737.1:4587-14237 GCF_001812125.1 Streptococcus sp. HMSC071D03 | reverse complement strand
GAGGTTGTGGATAGAACTGACGAAGTCAGTAACACATATACGGCAAGGTGAAGCTGATGTGGTTTGAAGAGATTTTCGAAGAGTACAAGGAGAAAATATGAATAAAAAAACAAGGCAGGCCCTAATTGGTCTCTTGCTCTTTTTGCTCTTGTCAGCAGGAAGCTACTATATCAAACAAATGCAGTCTTCCAACACTGCACCACAAACACAAGCAAAACAAAAATCACAGTCGTCTGATACTCCAAGTCAAGAACTGGCTGAAAGTGTCCTAACAGATTCAGTTAAAAAACAAATTAAGGGTACTCTAGAGTGGAATAGCGCAGGAGCCTTTATCGTCAATAACAATAAAACCAATCTAGACGCCAAGGTTTCAAGTAAACCCTATGCGGATAATAAAACAAAGACTGTAGGAGGAGAGACAGTTCCCACAGTAGCGAATGCAATCATGTCAAAAGCGACCAGACAGTACAAGGACCGTGAAGAAACTGGCAATGGTTCAACATCTTGGACGCCTGCGGGTTGGCATCAGGTTAAGAATCTAAAGGGAAGTTACAACCATGCGGTCGATAGAGGGCATTTGTTGGGCTATGCCTTAATCGGTGGTTTAGATGGCTTTGATGCTTCTACTAGCAATCCTAAAAACATTGCCGTACAGACAGCTTGGGCCAACCAAGCGCGTGCCGAAGATTCGACAGGCCAAAACTACTATGAGAGCTTGGTTCGAAAAGCTCTAGATCAAAACAAACGAGTTCGTTACCGCGTGACATTACTCTATGCTACTGAGGAAGATTTGGTGCCGTCTGCATCTCAGATTGAAGCTAAGTCCTCTGATGGAGAATTGGAGTTTAATGTCGTAATTCCAAATATCCAAAAGGGAATTCAGTTAGATTACCGAACAGGTGAGGTCACAGTCACAAAAAATAACTAATTGATCAAGAGGTTGAGGAAAAATCCCAACCTCGTTTTTTATTAGTCATGAACTATTGACAGGCTTGCTTGTTTTTTGCTCTTTTGATTTTAATACTCAATGAAAATCAAAGAGCAAACTAGGAAGCTAGCCGCAGGCTGTACTTGAGTACGGCAAGGCGACGTTGACGCAGTTTAAATTAGTATAAAGAGCTTTTTTGAAGATTCACAAGGCTTGAACTAGGGCGTCGAGACTTGGATTGCAGCACTCTATTCAGCGACCCTTTATCATAGAAATTGAAAATTAATGTGTAGAAATTGGAAAATATGGTATAATGGTTTCAATTATACTTTTTAGGAGAAGGAAAATGGAAGACCCGAGCAGTCAGGATTTGTTACTGCAATTTGTTTTATTAGTTGTTTTGACCTTTTTAAATGCCTTTTTCTCTGCAACAGAAATGGCCATGGTTTCACTTAGTCGTTCACGTGTTGAGCAAAAAGCTGAAGAGGGAGATAAACGCTATATCCGTTTACTAAAGGTACTTGAAAACCCCAATCACTTTTTATCAACCATTCAAGTTGGTATCACCTTAATTACGATTTTGTCAGGGGCTAAACTAGCAGATTCACTTGGAGAGTTGATCGCCTCTTGGATGGGAAATAGCGAAACTTCCTATGCGGTAGCTAGCTTCTTGTCACTAGCTTTCTTGACCTATATTTCTATTGTTTTTGGGGAGCTTTATCCTAAGCGAATTGCTCTAAATCTTAAGGATGCCTTGGCCATCCGAACAGTACCATTTATTATTGGACTTGGTAAGATTGTGAGTCCCTTCGTTTGGATGCTCTCAGCATCAACTAATCTCTTGAGTCAATTGACACCGATGACATTTGACGATGCAGATGAAAAAATGACTCGTGATGAGATTGAGTACATGTTGTCTAAGAGTGAAGAAACCTTGGATGCAGATGAAATTGAAATGTTGCAGGGGATTTTCTCACTCGACGAACTCATGGCACGTGAAGTCATGGTTCCTCGAACCGATGCTTTCATGGTAGATATTCAGGATGATACTCAAACCATTATCCAAAGTATCTTGAAACAGAACTTTTCTCGTATTCCTGTTTATGATGGAGACAAGGATAATGTCATTGGTTTGGTTCACACCAAGAGCCTCCTTAAAGAAGCCTTTGTCAGCGGGTTTGACAATATCGTCTGGAAGCGAATCTTGCAAGATCCACTCTTTGTACCTGAAACGATTTTTGTGGATGATTTATTAAAAGAGTTCAGAAATACTCAAAGACAGATGGCAATCCTTTTGGATGAGTATGGTGGTATGGCTGGTCTAGTTACACTAGAAGATCTCCTTGAGGAGATTGTCGGAGAGATTGACGACGAAACTGACCGTGCTGAGGTTTACGTTCATACTATTGGTGAGAATACCTACATTGTTCAAGGTACGATGAACTTGAACGACTTCAATAGTTATTTCGATGTTGAACTTGAAAGTGATGATGTAGATACAATCGCTGGTTATTATTTGACGGGTGTAGGGACTATTCCAACAACTGAAAAGCTTAGCTATGAATTGGAAAGTGCCAACAAACACATTACATTGACTAATGACAAAGTCAAAAATGGCCGTGTGACCAAGTTGAAGGTTCAAATCACAGAAATTGAGCTGGAAGAAGAAACTGATTAACAAAAGAAGCTTTACTAGTCCTCGGCCAGTAAAGCTTCTCCATTTTGTAAAAAAAGACTCCAACTGGAGTCTTCTGAATCATAGAGGCGGTAGACGGATTTGAACCGACGATCAAGCTTTTGCAGAGCCGTGCCTTACCACTTGGCTATACCGCCTTAACTTTTATTATTATACCTTTTAAATTAAATCTCGTCAATAGTTTCTTTTCTGAAAATGTAAGTTTTCCTGCTTTTCTGCTTTCAAAAGGTATGCGACAAAATATTCTGAAAATTCGTTTACTTTTGAAAGGGAGTGTGGTATAATTAACAGTATCTCATTAATTTTAATAGAGGAGTTAACTAAACATGAAAAAAAGTCGGATTCTTGCAGTAGCAGGGGTTGCACTACTCGCAACAGGCGTTCTCGCAGCTTGTGGCTCTTCAAAATCATCAAATGCTGAAGCGCCAAAAGCCTATGGTTATACTTATACTGCTGACCCAGAAACATTGGACTACCTTATCTCTGGGAAACAAAGTACAAAAGTTGCCACTTCAAATGGTATTGACGGACTCTTTACAAATGACAAGTATGGAAACCTTACTCCTGCAGTCGCTGAAGACTGGTCAGTATCTCAAGATGGATTGACATACACTTATAAGATTCGTAAAGGTGTAAAATGGCTCACATCTGATGGTGAAGAATATGCGGAAGTAACTGCAAATGACTTTGTTACAGGTTTGAAACACGCAGCCGACAATAAATCAGCCGCTCTTTACCTAGCACAAAATTCTGTTAAAGGATTGGCTGACTATGTATCAGGGAACAATACAGACTTCTCTGCTGTAGGTGTAAAAGCTGTTGATGATTACACTCTTCAATACACTTTGAACCAACCAGAACCATACTGGAACTCTAAATTGTCTTACGCAATCTTCTGGCCTTTGAACGCAGAGTTTGAAAAATCAAAAGGTAAAGACTTTGGTAAGGCAACAGACCCAACATCATTGCTTTACAATGGACCTTTCTTGCTTAAAGGGTTGACGGCTAAGTCTTCTATCGAATTTGCGAAGAATGAACAGTATTGGGATAAAGGTAATGTTCACATCGATACTGTAACACTTTCTTATTATGATGGTTCAGACCAAGAGTCACTTGAGCGTAACTTTACAAATGGTGCATACAGTTATGCCCGTCTCTTCCCTACTAGCTCAAACTATTCTAAGGTAGCAGAAACATATAAAGACAATATTTACTATAACCCACAGGGAGCAGGTATTGCTGGTTTAGGTATTAACATTGATCGTCAAAGCTATAAGTACACTTCAAAAACAACTGACGAAGAAAAAACATCTACTAAGAAAGCCCTTCTCGACAAAGATTTCCGTCAAGCTTTGAACTTTGCTTTTGATCGTACTGCTTATTCAGCTCAGCTAAATGGTAAGGATGGAGCAGCCCTTGCTGTCCGTAACCTCTTCGTAAAACCAGAATTTGTTTCAGCAGGTGAAAAAACATTTGGTGACTTGGTTACTGAGAAAGTTGTTTCTTATGGTGATGAGTGGAAAGATGTAAACTTTGCGGATGCTCAAGATGGACTTTACAATGCTGATAAAGCTAAAGCAGAACTAGCTAAAGCTAAAAAAGACCTTGAAGCAGATGGTGTGAAATTCCCAATCCACTTGGATATTCCAGTTGACCAAACATCTAAAAACTATATCGCTCGTATCCAATCATTTAAACAATCTGTTGAGACCGCTTTGGGTACAGATAATGTAGTTATCGATATCCAACAAATCACTACGGATGAATTACATAATATCACATACTACGCTGCTAGTGCGGCAGCAGAAGATTGGGACCTTTCAGGTGCTGTTGGATGGAATCCAGACTATGATGATCCATCGACTTACCTTGATATCTTGAAATCAACTAATAGTGAAACAACTAAGACCTACATGGGCTATGACAATCCATCAAACCCAGCGGTTGCTCAAGTTGGTTTGAAAGATTACGACAAATTAGTTGATGATGCAGCTAGTGAAACAAGTGATCTTAACAAACGTTATGAGAAATATGCAGCAGCTCAAGCTTGGTTGACAGATAGCTCACTCTTCCTTCCGGCTATGTCATCTTCAGGAGCAGCACCAGTTATTTCTCGTGTAGTACCATTCTCAGCCTCTTACACTCAATCTGGTGATAAAGGTTCAGATGTATACTTCAAGTACCTTAAATTGCAAGCTAACACTGTAACAACCAAAGAGTACAAAGAAGCTCGTGAAAAATGGCTCAAAGAAAAAGCTGAATCAAACGAAAAAGCTCAAAAAGAGTTAGCGAGTCATGTGAAATAAATAATGCTCATCAGAACTTTCTCTCCTAAAGGAGAAGGTTCTTTTGGGATTTTAAAGGAAATAATATGAAAAAATATGTTTTTATGCGTATCTTGCGGTCGTTGGTTTCTATTTTCTTAGTAACGACCTTGATTTACACAATCATCTATACGATGGTTCCACGGAAGTTGATCTTCAAACAAGATACTAACTACAATAAAATTGCGACAACGGCTGATAAACGAGATAACTATGAAAATACTGTCTTTGAGCGTATGGGTTATATCGAATATTACGATACGAAAGAGTTGCAGGAAAAAGCTAGTAGCATTGACTCTTCTGTTACAGTAGATGCAAATGATACAAATAAAGCAATCTATGAAAAATATATCCAACAACTCGGGAATGGTTGGACTTTAGGTGAGTTTACAGAGAGCGGTCAATTCTACGCTACACGTGAAATTCCTATTTTTGAGCGTGTGTTCAAATTCTATGCAAACTTGCTTGATATTGACCATACAAACAAGATACAAGACCCAGAAAATCCAAACTTAGAGCGTTATTTGCGCTTTGAGAATGACCCTGCTATCGGTTGGTCTCTTGTGGGTTCAGGTACTAAACACAAATACCTCTTGTACTTCAATAGTCAGTTCCCATTTGTTCACCAAAACTTTGTCAACTTGAATCTAGGAGATTCTTATCCAACTTATGCCAATACTCCTGTTCTTCAAGTTATTACACAAGGACAAGGACAAACCAAGACTTCTGAAGTTCAATTCCCAACTGGTAAGAAAACATCATCAGTTAATATTTACTCAAGAACTTATAAATCTCCGAGTCAAGCTGATGCTCGTGAAGTAGCCAACTACGGTAAAGATGATCCATATACAGCTACTGAAAGCAACTATCAGTACCCATCTATGATTGCAAGTTCTGCTATCACTGGTTTGATTGGTCTTGCGATTTCATATGCGATTGCGATTCCTCTTGGTTCAGCAATGGCTCGTTTCAAAAACACTTGGATCGATAGTTTCGCTACAGGGACTCTAACTTTCTTGTTGGCTCTTCCAACGATTGCCCTAGTCTATATTATTCGTTTGATTGGTTCTTCAATCGGCTTCCCAGACTCATTCCCAATCTTGGGTGCTGGTGATTGGCGTTCTTATGTCCTTCCTGCAGTGATTCTGGGCTTGCTAGGAGCACCTACTATGGCAATTTGGATTCGCCGTTATATGATTGACTTGCAATCACAAGATTTCGTTCGTTTTGCTCGTGCTAAAGGTTTATCTGAGAAAGAGATTTCTGATAAGCACATCTTTAAAAATGCTATGGTACCACTCGTTTCTGGTATCCCAGGTTCTATCATTGGTGTTATTGGTGGAGCAACTCTTACTGAAACAGTCTTCGCCTTCCCAGGTATGGGTAAAATGTTGATCGACTCTGTAAAGGCTTCAAACAATAATATGGTAGTTGGTCTCGTCTTTATCTTCACTTGTGTTTCAATCTTCTCAAACCTTATCGGAGATATTTGGATGACCATTATTGACCCACGTATTAAATTGACAGAGAAAGGAGGCAAATAATGTCTACAATTAGTAATGAAAAATTTCAGTTTGTAAAACGTGATGATTATGCCTCTGAAGCAATTGATGCTCCTGCCTACTCATACTGGGGTTCTGTCTTTAGACAGTTTTTGAAGAATAAATCAACAGTAATCATGCTAGGTATCTTGATTGCAGTTGTTTTGATGAGTTTCATTTACCCAATGTTCTCTGATTTTGACTTCAATGATGTAAGTAAGGTAAATGATTTTAGCGCTCGTTACATTAAGCCAAATGCTGAGCATTGGTTCGGAACAGACAGTAATGGTAAATCTCTCTTTGATGGTGTCTGGTTTGGAGCTCGTAACTCTATCTTGATTTCTGTCATTGCGACCTTTGTCAACCTTTTTATCGGTGTTGTTATTGGTGGAATTTGGGGGATCTCAAAATCAGTTGACCGTATCATGATGGAAGTCTACAACGTTATCAACAATATCCCATCACTTTTGATCGTTATTGTTTTGACTTACTCTATCGGTGCAGGTTTCTGGAATTTGATCTTTGCCATGAGTGTAACCACTTGGATTAGTGTTGCCCATTCAATTCGTATCCAAATGTTACGTTACCGTGATTTAGAGTACAACCTTGCTTCACGTACCTTGGGAACACCAAGTTACAAAATTATTATGAAAAACATTATGCCCCAATTGGTATCTGTTATTGTTACGAGCACGTCGCAAATGCTTCCATCTTTTATCTCATATGAAGCTTTCCTATCATTCTTTGGACTTGGCTTGCCAATCACAGTACCAAGTTTGGGACGTTTGATTTCAGATTATTCTCAGAACGTAACAACCAATGCATACCTCTTCTGGATTCCATTGACAACTTTGGTCTTGGTATCCTTGTCCCTTTTCGTAGTAGGTCAAAACCTAGCAGATGCTAGTGATCCACGTACACATAGATAGGAGTAGAAATGACAAAAGAAAAGAATGTAATTTTGACTGCTCAAGATATTGTCGTGGAATTTGATGTTCGTGACAAGATTTTGACAGCTATTCGAGGTGTCTCCATCGATCTGATCGAGGGAGAGGTTCTCGCTTTAGTTGGGGAGTCAGGTTCAGGTAAATCAGTTTTGACAAAAACATTCACAGGAATGTTGGAAGAAAATGGTCGTATTGCACAAGGTAGTATTAATTACCGTGGACAAGATTTGACAGCCTTATCTTCTCATAAAGAATGGGAAAGTATTCGTGGTGCCAAGATTGCAACTATCTTCCAAGATCCAATGACCAGTCTAGACCCAATCAAGACAATCGGAAGTCAAATCACAGAAGTTATTGTTAAACACCAAGGTAAGACTGCTCAAGAAGCTAAAGAGATGGCTATTGACTATATGAATAAAGTTGGTATTCCAGATTCTGAGAAACGTTTTGACGAGTATCCTTTCCAATATTCTGGGGGAATGCGTCAACGTATTGTTATCGCGATTGCTCTTGCTTGTCGTCCAGACATTCTTATCTGTGATGAGCCGACAACAGCTCTTGACGTGACCATTCAGGCACAGATTATTGATTTGTTGAAGTCACTTCAACACGAATACCACTTTACAACAATCTTTATCACCCACGACCTAGGTGTCGTAGCAAGTATCGCTGATAAAGTTGCAGTTATGTATGCTGGTGAAATCGTCGAGTATGGTACTGTTGAAGAAATCTTCTACGACCCACGTCATCCATATACATGGAGCCTCTTGTCAAGCTTGCCTCAACTTGCGGATGACAAAGGTGAATTGTACTCAATCCCTGGAACACCTCCATCGCTTTATACTGAATTGAAGGGAGATGCTTTTGCTCTTCGTTCAGATTATGCTATGAAGATTGACTTCGAGGAAAAAGCACCTCAGTTTGCAGTATCTGATACTCATTGGGCTAAGACATGGTTGCTTCATGAACAAGCTCCAAAAGTTGAAAAACCATCGGTGATTGCAGATTTACACGACAAGATTCGTGAAAAGATGGGCTTTACACATCTTGAGGGCTAGGAGGAAGGAAATGTCTGAAAAATTAGTAGAAATTAAAGACTTAGAAATTTCCTTCGGTGAAGGAAGCAAAAAGTTTGTCGCTGTTAAAAATGCGAACTTCTTTATCAACAAAGGAGAAACTTTCTCACTTGTTGGAGAGTCTGGTAGTGGTAAGACAACAATTGGTCGTGCTATTATCGGTCTTAATGATACCAGCAAAGGTGATATCATCTTTGAAGGTCAAAAAATCAATGGTAAAAAATCACGTGAACAAGCTTCGGAATTAATCCGTCGTATCCAAATGATTTTCCAAGACCCTGCTGCAAGTTTGAATGAACGTGCAACAGTTGACTATATCATTTCTGAAGGTCTTTATAACCACCATTTATTTAAAGATGAAGAAGAAAGAAAAGAAAAAGTTCAAAATATCATTCGTGAAGTGGGACTTTTGGCTGAACACTTGACACGTTACCCACATGAGTTCTCAGGTGGACAACGTCAACGTATCGGGATTGCCCGTGCCTTGGTTATGCAACCTGACTTCGTTATTGCGGATGAGCCGATTTCAGCCTTGGACGTTTCTGTACGTGCCCAAGTCTTGAACTTGCTCAAAAAATTCCAAAAGGAATTAGGCTTGACTTATCTCTTTATCGCCCACGATTTGTCAGTAGTTCGTTTCATTTCTGATCGTATCGCGGTGATTTACAAGGGTGTTATTGTTGAAGTGGCTGAAACTGAAGAATTGTTTAACAATCCAGTTCATCCATACACGCAAGCACTTCTATCAGCTGTTCCTATTCCAGACCCAATCTTGGAACGTAAAAAAGTTTTGAAAGTCTATGATCCAGATCAACATGACTATGAAACTGATAAACCTTCTATGGTAGAAATTCGTCCAGGTCACTATGTTTGGGCAAACCAAGCAGAGTTGGAACGCTATAAAAAAGATTTGAAATAAGAAAGAGTTTTGTAATCTTGGTAGAACAATTCTATTAAGATTATGAAACTTTTTTATTTTTGAAAAAAACTAGTTTAAAGATAGACAACTAAATACCCGAGAACATGCTAATACTCAATGAAAATCAAAGAGCAAACTAGGAAGCCAGCCGCAGGTTGCTCAAAGCACGGCTTTGAGGTTGCAGATAAAGCTGACGTAGTTTGAATTTGATTTTCGAAG
>NZ_KV807737.1:0-4487 GCF_001812125.1 Streptococcus sp. HMSC071D03 | reverse complement strand
GACGTAGTTTGAATTTGATTTTCGAAGAGTATAAGACTAGTCTTCAATGACAATTGGATGAGAGACCAAAGAAGCTGTTTTCTTTGAAAGTGTATTGAATCAATACAAAATGGAATGGATAAAACTACTTTCAGACTAGCTTCGCTGAAGCTGCAAAATTAAAATCACTTTCTATTTAAGAATCTACCTTGCATTGCCTTACTTTGTGTGCTAGAGTTATGATAACGATTACAAAAATTAAGGAGAATTATATGAGAAACCCAGCACTAATAGAAGAAATGAAAACTTACAGAGGGAGAGATGAAGTTCCGCAAGACTTTGACGCTTTTTGGGATGGTGAGATTGAGGAATTGTCAGTGTTACCAGACTATCAATTAGAGGAACGAGACTTTCATATTCCAAATGTGAAGTGTTATGAGTTAAGCTTTAAAGCTACCCGTGATGGCCTTGTATATGCGCGTATAGTCTTACCAAAATCAGAAAAGAAAGTACCTGTCATTTTCCACTTCCATGGCTATATGGGACGTTGCTGGGATTGGACAGATATGCTAGCCTTTACAGTAGCTGGTTATGGTGTCGTATCGATGGATGTTCGTGGACAATCTGGATACTCACAAGATGGCTTGCGCTCACCTCTCGGAAATACAGTTAAGGGCCAAATCATCCGCGGTGCTGTTGAAGGAAAAGAGCAACTTTTCTATAAGGATGTTTATCTTGATATTTATCAATTAGTTGAGATTGTAGCTAGCTTTCCACAAGTGGATGAGAGGCAATTAGCAAGCTATGGAGCTTCTCAAGGAGGGGCACTAGCTCTAGTGGCTGCGGGGCTAAATCCACGTATCAAGCGTACAGTTGCTATTTATCCATTCTTATCAGATTTTAGACGAGTGCTAGAGATTGGAAATACCAGCGAAGCCTATGATGAGCTCTTTCGTTACTTTAAGTTCCATGATCCATTCCATGAGACAGAAGAGCAGATTATGGAGACGCTCGCTTATATCGATGTAAAAAATCTTGCCCATCGCATTAAGGGGGAAGTTCGAATGATTACTGGGCTTGATGATGATGTCTGCTATCCAATCACCCAGTTTGCTATTTACAACCGTCTGACTTGTGAAAAGAGTTATCGTATCATGCCTGAATACGCTCATGAGGCCATGAATGTTCATGTCAATGATCAAGTTTACAATTGGTTGTGTGGTAGTGAGATTCCTTTTAAATATGTGAAGTGATGAATGAGAGAGCCTAGTAGCTCTCTTTTTGTATAGAGTCTAGTCAGCAAATATTCTAGTTCATATATACTTTGAAATTCAGCAACTCTTATAGCTATCACTGTATTTTAGGGAAAGAATGATAGAGTCCTTAATATGAACTATGATACGAATGCTTTGAAGCGGAAATGATAGATGAATGGCTATTTCTGAATCATACCCCAATGTTTTTCCCTGTATTAGAAAGGATATGGTAACTAAAGTCATCCATAAGAAGCCAACATGTTTTTTAAACCGATTTTTTCTTTGATTTTGTCATTCTTATGTCTAATGTGGTGGAACCTATTTCAATACATTGAAAAGCGTCTGTAAAATGTGTTATAATTTATAAGAAAATATACAGTTTCGCTACAAATGAACATTTATATATAAGTTTATGTATAACTTAGTTTTTCTGATTAGGATAATATCTTATAAAAAACTATATTCTTGGAGATACAGCACTTAAATATCATTTGTAAAGTAGCAAAATAGTCTATGTCTATTTTTATTGTAAGAATCAAAGTAGAGAGTGTTATGCTAATGAAAACTGTAATATTTTATTTTTTAGAATATACTTGGATAAATTAACTTTGAAAGTTAAAGTGAGGTAATGTATGTTTGTATGTTTAAAGGGTTTAGGGAAATTTCGTAAATCCAAAGCTTATGGTTTGGTTGGTTGTTTGACACTATCCGCAGTGATTGGCTTAGCTACACCAGAGTTACCAGTTATTGGTGGTGGGGTTGTTTATGCTGATGTCATTCAAGGTGGTAGCGATATTCACGATGTGGATGTTCATAGTAAATCTGCAGAAGGTGTTGCTATGACTTATACCACTTATGATAGCGGAACAAGTGGAAAACAAACTGCGTCTGGCAGTGGTGTATTCGTAGCGCCGAATGTGATGGTGACAGTAGCTCATAACTACTATGATAAAAACCAAGAGGATAAGTCTGCGGTCTTGCGTGGTGGGGAGTCTGCTCGTAGTTATGTTGTAATGAACTCGGAAAAGGAGAAAAGTAATAAAGTACCTACTTCTGGTGTATCGGAAACTCTTGAAAAAGACTCTATTCATTTGTATAACGGAAAAGATTTTGGGAAAGATTATAGCAATGATTTAGCAGTAGTGGTAACTAAAAAGCCTGTAGAAGCTATGACAGGTGGTGAAGATTCACCAAGAGAATTGAGCCATAAAGAGGTTTCTACTGGTGATAAAATCACTATGGTCGGCTATCCCAATGATTTTTCTACTCCAAATTTAAGTAAAGAAAATAAAGCTCGCTTGAAAGACGGTAAGGCTTATTCAGTCTCAACAACTGTGAGCAGTATCAATAAAGAGAGTGGTGCAGTCACTTATCATTCCTCAGCTTTAGGAGGTTTTTCAGGTGCTCCTTTGTTTAATGATAAGGGAGAGGTAGTCGGTATCCACCAGCACGGAACAAATACTTCAAACGCTCCTGAGAGTGAGCGTATTGGCGGTGGTACTATCTTTACGGACAAGCACAGAGCTTGGATTCAGTCAATGATTGATAAATATGGTATAAAGGGTTGGTATATAGATGGTGCAAACCGTTACTACTATGATGAAAATCATATAGCTTTAAAAGATGTAGAGTCTGAGATTGACGGTGCTTTGTATAGTTTTGATGAAAAAGGTCGAGCTACTTTAGTAAAAGGTGAAGAAAAAGGTCGTGTTCTACTTCGAGTAGAAGATACTAAAGGAACTCGTTTGATTTCAGATAAGGTTGTTCAGGAAGGCCCTGTTGGAAGTGGCTTGAATTTTCATTTAAGACAAAATCCAGACTTCAAACAGTTAATAGCAACGTCCTCAACAGCTAAAGTGGTATCCTATAACAGAGTGCCAATTAACAAACTAGCAAGTGATACTAGTTGGTCTGATGACTATGTCAGTAAGTTAGCTTTAGGAGATACAATTATAAGAGCGGTAGTAGATTCGGTAACTCCTCCATCTACCTCTTCTTCGGATTTTGCAAGAACTGAAGTTGGTAAAGTCGATTTGAGTGGTAAATCGAACTTACCTGTTCCTAGTAAAGAGGTATTACAAGCTCCGAATGGTTCAGAGAATTTCTATGCTACAACGCACATTCAAACGCCAGATGGGTCGGGGTCAGGTACTTTAATTGCACCCAATTTGGTGTTAACAGTAGCTCATAATTTTTTAACAGTTAAAGGTTCTGAGGTAGTTACTAAATCTGGTCGCACCAATACAGTGTATAAAGCAACTTTACCGAATGGTAAGTCTGTGAATTTTTCAGATGATGATATTGTTTATTGGAATAAGAAAGATTCAGTATTTGGATTTAAAAATGACTTAGCTTTGGTTCGGTTAAAAGAAGCAGTAAAAGGAGTAGCTCCTGTAGAGGTTGTAAAACAATCTTCGAAAGTTGCAGAGGGGGATTCGGTTTCGGTCTATGGTTTTCCAGATAACAAGCTAAGTCCAGTTTTAGATAGCAAAGTAGTAGGAACTACAGACTTCGGTTCTGGAATAGAGGGAATTAGCTATGGAGGTACGAAACCTGGAGCGTCTGGTGGTGGTCTTTATAATGATAAAGGTGCTTTAATTGGAGTTCACCAAAATGGTGTTGTAGGAAGCCGTAGTGGTGGTTTGGTTTTATCAAAAGAGCAGCTGGATTGGGTTCGTTCTTATATTGAGGGTCAACCAAAAGATCCTGTCTATGTGGAAGATAAAAAAGTGGAACCTTCTAAGAAGGATTCGGATAAGGATTTAGCTGGGAAATTAGATCCAAAAAAAGATAGTGGAAAAGAAGATTCTGGTATTTTAGGTACATCTGGTGACTTTGCAGCTCCTACAGTAGATAAGCCAGAGTTTAAAGGTGGAGTTCCTTTCACTGAATCTCCTATACTGGAAATCCCAGAGTATACGGGTGTATTATCAACCTCAGGAGAAGAATCGGCCCCAACAGTTGAACAGCATGACTTTACAGACGGAGTTAACGGAGGCGAATCACTTGTTACAGAAGTTCCAGAGTATAGCGGTGTTCTCTCCACATTAGGAGACACTCCAGCCCCTATAGTAGATAAACCAGATTTTACAGGCGGAGTTAATGGTGCGGATGCTGAGGTCCATCATATTTCAGACTATACAGGTGGAGTTCCTTTCACTGAATCTCCTATACTGGAAATCCCAGAGTATACGGGTGTATTATCAACCTCAGGAGAAGAATCGGCCCCAACAGTTGAACAGCATGACTTTA
>NZ_KV807736.1:0-274 GCF_001812125.1 Streptococcus sp. HMSC071D03 | reverse complement strand
AGTTTCATGGGATATTTAAAAGGTAAAAGCGCTCTAATGATGTTTGATAAACACGCAAATCTGAAATATAAGTTTGGAAATCGACATTTTGGGGTAGAGGGATATTATGTGAGTACAGTTGGCCTCAATGAAGCCACAATAAAGAAATACATTCAGGAACAAGAGCGAAAAGATATTGCTTTAGATAAGTTGAGTGTAAAAGAATATGAAGATCCCTTTAGGGATAGTGGCAAGTAGTACATATGCCTCTTTGAGAGGCTTGTGACGAGTCAAA
>NZ_KV807735.1:0-7345 GCF_001812125.1 Streptococcus sp. HMSC071D03 | reverse complement strand
AAATCATTCCTAGTTGGTATTTGATTGAGAAAAAGTTGAATAATAAAAGAGTTTAAATATCAATTTGAAAAAATGTCAAGATTATTTGCTCATATTATAACGAATTCAATTCTTTATTAATACCTATCGAGAAATATCTTGAAAATTGGGATGTTGTTTCGGGTTCAAGTTACATGAAAGAATATATTTTAAATTTAGAAAAAGAATTCTCTTTAATAGAAAATGGATTTAAGGAAGAAGAGAAAAGAGCTCTTGCTGACTATCAATCAAACGATAATGCGTATACCAAAGAATTAGCATTTTTAGCCTTTAAATCCAATGTATATCAAGTTAGAATGTACAGTGTATTTCTCTTTGGATATTTGTCATCGTATGAAGAAATTTTGATCTTCATGAGGGATGAGGTTTCAAAAGATGACAATTGGAGAGTTCAAGAAGTATTAGCAAAAGCATTTGATGAATTTTGTAATCAAACAGGTTATGAAAAATCTCTTCCGGTTATTGACGACTGGCTACAAAATAATAATCCAAATGTCAGAAGAGCTGTTACAGAAGGTTTGAGAATATGGACGAGTAGACCATATTTCAAGGACAATCCAGATGAAGCTATTAAACGAATCGCAACATTAAAAGAAGATTCTAGTGAATATGTTAGAAAATCAGTCGGCAATTCTTTGAGGGATATTAGCAAAAAATTTCCAGAGTTAATTAAAGAAGAACTTGATGGTTGGGATGTTAAGAGTAAAGAGATTCAACAAGTATTCAAACTGGCAAGTAAATTTATAAAATGATAATTCTAAACTATAAAGTTAAAAAATGGTAACTATAAAATAGTTTCATTCTAAAGTTTAATTTTAAACAATAACTCAGTTGCTTTCGTTCTATAATATAGAAGTTTACTAGCACCACATGTTGAGTGTGTAAGTTTGTTAGTGAAAGCATAGCAACCTTTAAATAAAAATTATTGATTGCAAGTTTTTTTGATGTATGGAAGGGACGTATCATAGAAACAGTTTTTGTTGATAGTGTTTATTTAATATATTTATAGGCTGTTAATCTACTTCCGTAATGTCTAAGGAAACAAACTAATTTTGATATTAAGAAGCTTTATGGAAGAAAGTCTGATTGAAGGACTGTAGTAGAATGGCAAAGGGTTTTGACTCAGAGAAGCAGTCTTTTGTTGTTTTAGTGCTATAATGTAGAAAATTCTATATTAAGAGGTAAGAAGTATGGAAAACAATAACAGTCAAGGATTGACATTGACTGATTTAGTATTCTCTCTATACTGTTACAGAATGGGAAGAGAAAATGTTATCAATAGTAAGATTTTAAAAAATATTAAAGTAAAAGGAAAAAATATTGAACACAGGATAGATGTCTATGTTGAATTTGTTCAAATGAATAATTTAGAACGAACGATTATTAAAACCATAGACAGTAAAAATGTAAAAGCGAAAGATGTGTGGCAGTTTGATAATCTATTAAAAGATTTAGATTTCTTCCCTAAAGGAATCTTATATTTTAATAATAAAATAGATGAAGATGCATTGAAAATCGCAAAAAAAAGAAATATTCAAGTAATACATTTTGACGTTATAGAAGAAACAATAAGGAATGTGAGCCAAACTCTTGATCTAATTTTACCTGATAGAAACGTTATAGGAGATCCATTTTGGGTTTTGATGAAGGTTAAAAATCGGACCAAAGATAACACAGGAGATTATTTTGGTCTAGAGGATTCTATACCACTTTTTACATCAAAGAAACTTGCTGATGCACTATGCAAAAGGAACCCAGATTTTGCTGTCTTTGGTCTTTCTCAACATCACTTATCTATCTTGATTTCTTTTGTAGAAAACGGTTTTTTGCCAGAATTAGGTATTGTGTGTCCAAGCAAACAAACATCTTCAACAATAGATTATAATGGAGTAATGTATAAAATTGGATGTAAAAATCTTAAAGAAATATATATGAAGTGATCCCGATGGGAAAAGGTGACGCTTTTGAAGCTACCATCAAAGATATTTGTTTACAACTTTCAAATAAAGAGAGAATTAATGCTAAAATCAATACGAAAGTTAAAATGATTGGAGATGATGGAGCAACCCATGAAATAGATGTTCTTTATTCATTTGAACATTTTGGTGTATCTTATCAAGTTGGAATAGAGTGTAAAAATTGGAAAAATCCAATAAATGTTAGTGAATTGAGAAATTTTGACTATAAACTGAATCATATTGGTGGAATCAATGGAATATTTATTTCTGCCGAAAGTGAATTTCAGAATGGAGCTTGTAAAGTATCAGACTATAACAGCATTAAATTAGTTAAGTATGAAGATTTTGCTTGCTTTGCTCTATCTGAATATACTAGGTACTTAAAACCCGATTTCGAAACAGTCGGAGACCCATTTTGGATATTAATGGATACTAATGGTAAATCTTCAATAGAACAAAACAGTGTACTCGAAAATAAAATATTACTATTTTCAAGTAAAAAATTAGCAGAAGATTATAAAAAGGAAAAATTTGAAAATCATATAAATGTTATTGTCGCTGGTGTTTCGCAAGAACACTTGAAGGAAATTAAAAAGATTAATCACTATAATGAAGTAAGTGTTTATTTAACAGATTTTACTTTAGAGCCTGTCGAATTAAGTCAATGGGATATAGATTTATATATAAGATAGGGCTATACCATATTTTATTCAAAGTATGCTGAGGTTGTACACTGATTGACGTTAGTGTCCCTAGATTTGAAGGAGGAGAGATTATCAATGCTTATATTGGAATTGTACCAAAATAATTATTCAAAAGATTTAGTCGCTTTTGAGTCTTTAGAAGAGGGGAAAGCCTTTGTAGCTCAAATCCCTGGATATACTTTAGAAAACGAAGATGGGTTTGAAGTGGAGTATGTGAATCCTAAACGCTTGCCAGATTATATAGAAATTATCTTCAACGGCAACATTGTCCCTTTATCTAGATTCTCATTTGAACCTGAGAAAAATGTCGAGATTATTTGGAAAGAAATTTCGAATCTATCCGAACCAAGCGATAGAGTGGTCGAAGGGTTTACAAAAGTCGATGCCTATGTCGTTAACAACGATGAAGTGAAAGTCTATGTTGAAGCCAGAGAAGCAAACTTCCGCAAGGCAAAAGCTTTCTTAGAAAGCAAAGGGTACGAAGTCGACAGAAGCTTTTTCGGAAGTGAAGACGGGGAAGCGATTGTCTACAGAAAACGCGACACCGAAGATTGGCACTTCCTATGTCACATTGATCCTTCGTTTGTAGAGATTGAAGATGTAGAAGGATATGTGAAAGAAGCCATGGAAGATATGCAATAGTTACTCAAACTTCGTTTTGAATGTGTAGGATTGCTAGTTAAAGCAATTTGATATAGTGTTCAAATAATCAATAAAAAATGTAGTATTTTAGCAAATATAATATGGAGGTTTAAGATGCCAACTACAATAGAAGTTAATAAGCAGAGTGTTGAGGCACTACTTGGTAGTGGAAGAACAAAACCATTTGTTATTCCAGAATATCAGCGTCCTTATGCTTGGACAGATGAGCAGGTTGAAACACTGTTTGAAGATTTATGGGAATTTACCGTCAGTAATGGTGGTACTGAACGCGAAGGTTCGTATTTTCTTGGAAGTATCGTTTCGTATGAAAATGATAATGGTGAACAGGAAATTATTGATGGTCAGCAACGTATTACCTCTCTGTTTTTATTGTTAAGAGCGATTTACACAAAGCTATTTAATTCTCCATTATCAGAACGAACTCCAGAAGCGAACAATTTTATTGGTAAGATTGAACCCTCAATCTGGCGCACTAATAAACTGACTGGAACAGTTGATTATAAGACTACTCTTCTAACATCACGTGTTGTTAATAATGAAGGTAATGAAATTCTTCGTAAAATTCTCGAAACTGGAAGAGCAAATAAAGATTCTAAAGATAATTATTCTAGAAATTATATTCATTTTCAGGAGTTACTTGATAAACATTCAAGTGATAATCCCTTGATGATTTATCAGTTCATTTATTCCCTATTAAATCAAGCTATTCTTTTACCAATAACTGCTGATACCCAAGATACAGCATTGACTATTTTCTCTACTTTAAATGACAGAGGTTTACCGCTATCTGATGCTGATATATTTAAAGCTAAGATTTATAACCATCTTGAGGGAAAAGATAAGGAAATATTTATTGAACGCTGGAAAGAGCTTGATGAACAAGCTACAGCAGCTAATGAAAGTATCCAACAATTATTCTATTACTATATGTTCTATCTTAGAGCTTTGGAAAAAGATACTAAAAGTACTACACCTGGTGTCAGAAAATACTATTCGAGTAACAAATTTGAGCGCCTTTATCAATCTGAATTATTAGATAATTTATTCGTAATGATCGAATTATGGAAAGTAATTAATAAAGGTGAAGTGCTGGAAGATGAGAGTTGGTCATCAAATATACAGATAAAACAAACATTAGATACACTTACTTCATATCCTAATGAGTTCTGGAAATATCCGGTGATTATATATTATATTTGTTATCGTAAGGATAAAAACTTTGAGGATAAATTTGCAAGATTCTTAAACAAATTACTCGCTGAACTAATGACAAAATACATTCTTATTCCAACTATCAATGCTGTTAAAGGTGATATTTTGAAATTAAATTCAGCAATTGTTGTATCAGATATTCCTAAATTTGATTTCAAAGAACTAGACCAAGCTCAACTTGAAGCAGGAATCCAAAATCCTCACCGTAATGTGGTGAGAATGTTGCTTAAAACACTTGCTTATAAACATCAGGATTCATTATTACCAAGTAAATGGGAAATCGAGCATATTTTCCCTCAAAAGTGGCAAACTAACTACTTTATCGATGAATCAGATAATAAAATCCGAGAGAAAATCGAGCATATAGGCAATAAATTACCATTTGAAAAGAAGTTAAATATTATAGCAGGAAATGGTTACTTTGCTAAAAAGAAAAAAGAATATGCAGCTTCTAAAATCGAAATCACAAAAGTTATGGGACTTTCTGAAATTCAAGAGTGGAATTTAGAGTCAATTTCGAAAAGAGATATCAGGATTTCAGATTCTATTATTGCAATTCTTAAAAAATGGAACAAAGAGTATTCGGTTATTACAAAAGAAATTGTTTCCAATAAACCTTCAGATGAGGATTTAGCTCGTATTGCTGAATTTAAGGAAAAAGGCTGGATTTAACAGTAAATCAATACTGCGTTTTTCAAACTACTTTAGATTTTTATAGAGAAAGCGTGTGAGATGAGAAAATAGTGGAGAGAGATTTAATGCTAGAGTGGAAATTTATTATTCCAGAAGATGAATATGAAGCTAGTGCAGCTTTTAGTGAGAATAGTCATTACGAGATTTCTACGATGACTTTGAAGGGTAAGAAACATCTGATTCGATTGAAATTTCCCTTCTGTCATTTTTACCAAATCGTAGATAGAAACTTATTTGATACTCTTCATCAGATTCCTAGTTCGCCAGAGTTTGAATCCCCTATTTGTAAGCTAGAGACCAGTAGCCTGATTACAGAAGTGATTCATAGGGCGGGTGGAGTTTTGACTGAAGAAGACTTGGCTCATTTTCGTATTTGTGCAAAGAATCTAGTCATTGACTTAGTTCTCTATAAAAATCAAGAGAGTGATATAAGGATAGAAGAGGTTGGTAAAAAATGAAGTGGGTTCATATTGGTGAGGAAATAGAGTATGATTGGTATGAATTACGGTGTCAACTTTCTCAAGAAAATCACCTGCAAATTTTTATCGAAGGCTTAAAGAATCAAAAGCTCAAATACTGTATTGATTTTGGTAAGATTCTTTTTTGCAGATCTATTGATGAGGGATGGGACCTGAATTTGCTCGAAGAAGATTTACTTAGTGGACCAGAATTTCCTCATTTATCAGATGGGATTTTACTTGAAATGATAGATAGTCACCTCAAAAAAAGAGTTCAAAAGTTTTATCCTGACCCCATCTATCACTACCAAGTACAGGGAATTAATTTTGGGATAGACATCCTTACAGAGGCTATTCCGATTATCAAAAAGATCTAGACTGAAACCTAGATAAAAGTAAACCTTTTCAACAATAAAATAGACTCCATAATATCTATAGGGAATTTATCCACTAGAAATATTATAGAGCCTGAATCCTTACAGCTTTATCTACAAATTTTGGTAAGTTCTTTATAAAATATCCACCCTGAGGGAATCGAACCCCCATCTCAAGAACCGGAATCTTACGTGATATCCATTACACTAAGGGTGGAAGCTTTAATTATTATATCAAAAAAGAGAGCTGAACTCAAGTTTTTTCTAAGTTCAGCAAAAGGAGAATAAAAAAAGGATTCAGTATTGAAACGAATCCTCTAGATGATTATTTTTTCTCAAGAAGAGCTTTGATTTCTTGAAGAACTTCCAATTCAGTTGGACCAGCAGGTGCCTCTTCAGCGACTTCTTCTTTTTTACGAAGGTTTTGAGCTTTTTCCATTGCTTTAATCACAAAGAAAAGAACAGTACCTACAACAACAAAGTTGATAACAGCACTCAAGAAGTTACCGTAAGCAACACCATTCCATGAAAGTTCAGCAATACGTTCGATTTTTGCAGCTTTCAAAGCTGGGTTCAATAGAAGTGGAGTGATGATATCATTAACAAATGAAGTTACGATAGCACCAAATGCTGAAGCTATAATCACACCGACAGCAAGGTCCACGACGTTACCACGGAGCAAAAATTCTTTAAGATCTTTTAACATTTTCTTTTTCCTTTCGAATTTTACAATCTAAATTATATCTTAATCATCTGTTGAATGCAAGTAATATGCTCAGTGTTTTTTAAAAACAAAAACTTTACTGAAGATGTAATTGAGGACTATGATAGTAACTTGTGCAAAAATAGTCTCAATTGTATTGATAGTATTGAGATTATCACCTACAAACTGACCGATAATATGGGGGAAACTCGTCACAAAAATAAAGGTCAGCAGCAGGTCTAAGAGGAAGGTTATGAATCTTGCGGTCGTAAATTTTATCAGACGCTTGAACCAATTTTTTCGTTTCTGTTTAAAAACAATGGTATCGTTGGTAAAAAAAGCAAACAAAATTCCAGTTATATTTCCCAGAGCAGTCGCCCATAATTCTTGTTGGAAAAAGTAAAAAATAGTGATACGAACAATGATAGAAACAAGTGTAGTTGCAACCCCGAAAAATAAGTAGGAGAGGATTTCATTATCGAAGAATTTTTTGATGTATGTTTTCATAAAAATAGTATAGCATAAAGGGCATAAATGTGCT
>NZ_KV807734.1:16179-68123 GCF_001812125.1 Streptococcus sp. HMSC071D03 | reverse complement strand
TGATGGTGCCTTATCTAGACTCTCATAAAGAGCCTTTTTCAAACCTTTCACAACTTGACCTTTAGAATCCGTCACTTGAACACCATCTTGATTGATAGTAACAGCTTCTTCTGGGTAATCATCAACGATATAGAACCCTTTACCAATACGGTCTTTATCTGCTTCGATGCCCTTGTATTGGCTATAATCTGCCGTCACCTTGTAGTAGTTTACAGATCCTGCCAAGACTTGTTTCCCATCGATGTCTACACCTGCCTTGTTCAGATTCTTTTTGCTTGGTTTAACAGTAGGAACATTATTTACAACTGTATCAGTTTGATATCCGTTACCGAAATCAACTTGGTAAGCCGTATTCTCAAATGATTTTCCTGTATTTCGCAATTCTTCCTTAGTTACCATTGGATCAATAATTGTAACAGATTTTCCTGCTTTGATATATTGGTTAAAATAGGCTTCTGGAACATCCACTAAAAATACTTGGAAAGCTCCCTTAGGCTTAATTTCAGAACTATCTAGAAAGGCTTTAACCTTATCATTATCAACAGATTCAATAGAATTGTACTGATACACTGAAATACCAGAAACTTCTTTTCCTTCGCTATCAATATAACGAATATCTGATTGATTAATAGTCACTGCCTCTTCTGGATAATCATCAATCGCACCAAAGCCTTTTAGAATAGCAGATGGATCTGCCTTTATCCCTTTATACTGATCATAATCCAAGGTTATATGATAGTAATTCGTTGAACCAGCTAGAACTGTTTTACCATCAATAATAACACCATCCTTGTTATGATTGTGTTTGAGAGGTTTGATCAAATTGTTATTCGGATTGTCTGGATCGTTCGGTTTACCTGGGGTTGTTACCTTAACAATATTTGAATAAGACTCAAACTCATTGTTTAAGTTCAAATGGAAATTATTCTTATAGGTTGCACCATCATTTGTTACTGTACCATAAACCTTAAGAACTGGGGCTTTATAGGCTTTACTTAAATCAGTATTTACTTTCGCTAAACCTTCAGCTTTAAGTAAACCTTTCAACTGATGCTTATCTTTATCGTAGGTTACAGTAAAGTCTTGGTTTTGATCTACAGTTTTTGCTAAATCAAGTAGATAGCCTTGAGGTAAGTTGTCCGTTAACTCATAGATTGTGGTTTCTTTTCTGTCTGCTGCAAGAGGCTTAGTTTCCAGTTCCCAAACAACTTCGGATAGCTTAGGTACTGATGAATTATTTACATTTGTACCTGCAGAGTTCTTAACTAATTTTTCTACAGTAGGCGTAGTTCTCAAGCGAGTGTAAGTAACTTCAACTTCTCTTGGTGCGACCTCATTTGGCACAGGTTTCAAATCTGGTTTAGGAGGTTCACTCGGAGTAGGAACGTGAGGTGTATCTGGTTCATCTTTTGGTGAGGCTAATAAAGGTTTCTCCGTAGGAGGTGTCAATGGAGTCTTATTCTTCTCCTTATATTCAGGTTCTAAAGGTCTTGGTTTTGTAGATTCACTTGGTTTAAGCGGCGGTTTCGGCTCCTCTAGTTGATTAATGACAGAGCGACCACCCCAAAGTTGAAAGGCGTATTCTGCTGCATAAATCTCCAAATCAGAGGAGATTTTTCTACCCGCTGTTCTGTCATTATCTTGAACATAAGCTCTATATGCACGTGACTGTGCCTCCGTGTAAGGAGCTAAAGACCGTTTACCATTTGCTAAGTAAGTTAAGTGGTGAGTAGTACCTTTACCTACACTTAGGATAGTTCCTTCAGGAGTACCTCGGAAATCGTCTACACCAACAAGCCAAGGTTCACCTGCTCTCCACTGGTTAAGACCGCTAGGATCATCACTATCATGAATACCATCTGTTTTGACACCTTGCCAGTATGTCTCTCCTCTGACTACATTAGCCTCTACCTTAGATCCCCAAGGATTTACTACAATACCAACATTGTTGTCCCCATAAGTATGTCTAACCGCTTGACCATAATCAAGATCAGAATAAATAGCAATTGTACCCAAGTTAATTGGTTCATTAGTGGCTTCATCGAAATAAGCGATATCCCACTCAACGTTTAAGTAATTAAATGGATTGAAACCCACTGGAGATACAGGTCCAGTAGAACCATCTTTGTACCACCATACAGCCAATCGTGTATAAGTCTCTGCACTACCTTCTATCCTATGTTCAGGGACTGGGGTAGAGCGAGAAGTCAATTTAGCAGAAATCGTTTTTCCTGACTTAGTACGACCAACATTATGTAGCGTAAACTCAGATCCCTGTTCGATACCTGTAATAAGCGCACCTCCATATCTTGAGTCATTTATCCAATTATGGAGAGGGGTTGAACTATTTGGGTCTAGTCTAAGGTTCTTATCTAAGGTAATAGTAGTGTTTTTGTTAGCTCCAAGCGCACCATCAACTACCTCAAGAGTAGGGTCTTCATCAAATACTGCAGTGAGCTTAGAATAGTAATCTAATGAACCACGCTTAGACTCGTCAAACTCACCGTAGATTGTAACCCCATTTGTACGTCCTTGGACTTGTTGTGTTTGTAACTCTGCCAATTTTCGTTTATATTCTGCTGAGTCCTTTTCATACTTAGCTAATTGTTCTTTGTATTTCGTTAAACCTGCCTCAGACTGATTTTGGTTATTGGTCCAAGTTTTTAGAGCTTCTTCGTAAGCTTTCTTAGCTTCTGCATTTCCCTTATCAATATCATCATCTTGCTTAGCTTTATCTGCTAAAGCTTTCTCATAATTAGTTTTAGCTAAAGCATTTTCTTGTTTGATACGCTCATTTTCTTTTGCTACACGATCTTTCTCCGCTTTCAAACGCTCATTCTTTTCTTGATTGTCTTTATCAATCTGTGCGTTTTTAGCAGTAGCATCTGCCAAGTCTTTATCATATTGAGCTTTAGCTTTGTCATAAGAATCTTTCTTTTCCTTGTTCTCAGTAGTAATCGTTTTAATTTCTTCTGTACGAGTTTCTACTTCCTCTTTGTACTTCTTAGACTCTTCTACAATAGTAGTCGCTTGCTTGTTGTAACTAGATTCAATCTCAGCAGTTTTCTTAGCTAACTCATCAGAGTTAGTAACTAAACCACCATCAACCTCAGTTGCCTTAACCGTCAAACCCGCTTCTTTAGCAGCAGATACCGCTGACTCTACTTTTTCTCGGTTAACAGTGACTTCAACAGAACCTGTTGATTTTTCTGCACTACCTTGGTCGTTTGTAGAATCCACCGTTGGATTCGTCTGTGCATATGGAGCATTTGTGGCTGGATTTTCAGTTCGTTCATCTGCTCTAACTGGACTAGTCATCAAACCTAAGGCAGCTAGACCAAGAATTACTCCACACGTTCCCCATCGTCTTGTTTTTCGGATTGAACCGAAAGCTCGTGTCTCATTATTAAATTTCATTCATTCTCCTTTTTTATTACCCATTCAATACATCCTTTACAGCACTAGTTTTAGGAAGTTTTTTAGGCTCTTCCTTCTTTGGTTCAACAGCTTTTTCTTCCGTTTTCTTTGGTTCAACCGGTTTCTCTTTTTCTTTATAAACAAACTTAAGTGTCTGTTTATCCGAAGAAACCTTCCCTTCCAATTCTTCCGGAACTGCCTCCAAAACATAAGTTGTATCTTTAACTGTAATTTCTGTTTCAACATCACGATCAAATTTCCAGTCTTTACCTACAAGCTCTCCAGTTTTAGAAATAACTTCAGAATTCTTGAGTTCCTCACCCTTTTCGTTTACAAAGATAGCTTTAACTTCCTCGCCCTTTTCATGTGCCAAGTAAGTCAGCAAAAGGTCATTTTCAGCAAACTTCCCTTTCTCTTCTCCTTCTTTAAGGGTAACTTCAAATCCATCAACAGTCGGAGCTTTGATATCATAATCATCCCCAGAGAATCCCTTAGCTACAAGAATATCCTGATCAATCTGCTCATTCGTTAAAGCATTCAGAACCTTGACTGTTAAAGAATAAACCTTTTTATCTGCTGGTTTCTTTTCATACAGATAATGTAGTTTAACAGTATCCTTAGTAACTTTTCCAGAAGATTCTTTAGGTTCTCCAGTCAATACATAGGTTTCACCATCAACAGTCAGTTCCTTCTTAACTTCAGTTGCCTTCCATTCACTACCAATCTCCTTACCAGCTTCGATAATTGTGATATCGCTTTGCCCAGGAATTTCTTTTCCGTCCGCTGTTCGGAAATCAGCAGTAACAGCTCCACCTTCGTTTTTGATAGAGTCAGATTTCTTAGCTACTTCTTTTCCATCTAATGACACTGTACCTGTTGCAGTACCTTCTCCAGTAAAGCTATAAACAATTGAGTAATCACCATCAGGTAGTTTTTCTGAAAAATCAACCTTCCCATCTTTGACCGGTAATTCTTTATTGACTTTACCACCTTTTAACAAAGCCTTAGTGATTTTTATTCCATCTCCACCGATGGCAACTTGAGCTGTTTGATCTGCGCCCTTAGAGGTTTGTACTTTGACAGTAGCAGTTTCCATAAACTGTTTAACCACTTCAGCATCTAAAATTGACTTGTCTTTACCAGTCATATCGTAGATATTAGGATGACCCAATTCTTTCATTTGCTCAATTGAACGCATGGAGTTAGTGTCGTTATCCGTAACTTGGTTACGGTTGACAACTGACATAAATGTTTTAGCACGTTTCTTAGCCCACTCAGCGAAAGATTTGTCCATTTCTTCTGGTTTACCTTTATCCATCCAACCGTCAGTGTATTGGATAACAGATACAGTATCAGAAGGTTTTGTAATTTTTTCAACAATCTCTTCAAATGGAACAACAACATCTACAGACTCATCTAGGTAACGGTGTGAACCTAGAGCATTTGCCAAACCTTGGAAGTATTGACCATAGTTTTGGTAAGTAGGATCTTTTTCTGATGGTGCGTTAATTTTCAACAAGTTATCAATAATTTCAAGTGCTTCTTGTTTTGTTAGAAGAGTTGAAGAAATTCCTTTAGTGTCGTTCATAACCTTTTTAGTACTTGCATGATATGAAGTTTGACCGTAATTATCTGGGTAAAGCTGAATGATATGACGACTTTGAGGGTTCTTATTGGCCTCGATAATCTTCTTACTCAAACGAAGTGAATCTTTTACTTTACCGGCATAAGAACTAGAGTAGTCATATACATGGACAGTCGTAAGAGGAGCAATTTCATTTGTTGTACTAGTATTTGTAGGAGCTTTTGTCTTAAACTGAAGCTCATTAGATCCTGCTTTATCTTCACCAGTTACTACTGTATTTTCAATAGTTTTTAGTTCTGGAGAAAAATCAGGTTGTTTAGGATCAACTGGTTCTGGATTAGGATTTTTAACCTTAGGCGCATCTTTCTTGACCTTTTCAATTTCGATTTTGGTCTTTTCCAAATCCTTGAATTTGTCGGATTTATTATTGTTAACCTGTTTTTCGTCCACCCCAGAAGATTCTGGATCCTTCTGCTCTGTTTTTTCAGTCACAGCTGATTTAGCTGAAGAATCATTTTTAGATTCATCTGCTTGAGCCATTGCCGAACCGACAATCCCAACTGCAACGAGTCCTAATGCTACAGAACATAAACGTTTCCCATATTTTCTATAGCTAAATGTTTTTTTCATAGTATCACCTTTCTAATTGTTCATTGGAATATTTTCTTTCGGATATAGTTGATGGATCCCTTGCTCTAAAATATACAATTATCATTTTTCCTCCAATCAAAAAGTCACCAAGAAACCTTGATGACTTTAATAAATTTAATTTTCCTTAGATTCTCGTTTGATTTTCAACAAACTTAAAAGTGAAATAGTTACCATCCCCAAGAGCCAATGACTAGAAGATTTTTCCCCCGTCTTAGGTAATTCATATCTTGCAGCAGGTGCTTGATAGACTGGATCTTTGACTTTTGCAACTTGATCGTGCACATACTTCGCAGTCTTACCATTTTGAACTGTTGGAGTAGAATGAGTTCCATCTTGTTCAATGCTTGCTTTTTGAATAGTCAACTCTTTTTGATGCTCAATTTCTTGTTGTGCTTCCAGATAATCACGATAAGCCGACAACAACTCTTTATGAGCCTCTAATACCTTTCTTTGTTCTGCTTTTGCAGTTTCTAGTTTTGCTAGTGCTAACTCTAGAATTGATTTCTTTTCTTTCAAAACTTCTTGAGCAGCTTCAAGATTAACTTTTGCCTTTTCTAATAGCTGAGGGGCATTCTTCAAAACTTCCACTCGCTCTTTTGATGCTTTCAGGGCTTCCGTTGATGCTGAAAGTAAGGCTTGGCGATTGAGGATTAGTTCTTTAATTCGAGTAAGTTCACCTTGTTTAGTAATCAATGCCTCTTTCTCAGCAGTCAAAGCTTCATTCAGTGATTTCCATTCAGTTTGTTTTTCAGCTAGTTTATCTTTAACTAACGCAAGTACTTCACGTTTGTTTTGTACGTCTGCATTCAACTGTTCCAGAGCCTCTTGCGCTTGTTTGTTTTCTAAACCAGCTTTTTCAAGGTTTGCCTCCGCCTTCTTTAACTTAGCTTCTGCTTCAGGAGTTTTTAAAGCAATATTCTGAATATCATTACGATTAGTCACTGCATTTTGCGCAGTAACTTCTGCTTGAGTATATTCTGTCTGTGCTTGTTCTTTTCTAGCTTGAGCATCCTTATGATTCGTTTTTGCAGTATCATAAGTATCCTGAACCTGTGCCACAGAATTTCTAGCTTCTTGAATTCTTTCCTGAAGACTAGCTAGATTGTTCTTAGTATCAACTTTAACATTTTGATGGAAACCATTTTTCAGCAAATCAATTGTTTTAGAATCTGTTCCAACATAGTGCATCGCAATCAAACCAAGATCTGTCTTTCGAGTTGCTACACCGATATATTGTAGCGTGACTGACTTACGATCTAGTCCTGCAAAGTTTAAAGCATGGCCCCAATCAGCGTGCTTATCATAAAACAGCATCATAACCACGTTGTTGTATGCCTGTTGTTTCAGATCAGCTAATGTGACTACATCATTTGCATTTTGGAAGCCTATATTTTCAGCAAGCAGACCTTGATTGCCTTGATTCAAACCAACTTCTTTCGCAACAGTATTCAAAGCATCTAGGTCATGGCCGTACTGATTAGTAGATAGTTGAGTTGCTTTCTGTGCCACTTTCTGCATATCTCGATTCACTAAGACTGGAATATCATCTGTTCCCATCAATCGACGGAAATCATTAATCAAATGTGCATTGAAAATGGCAAGTTCATCTTGAACTTCAGCAGACAAATGATTGACATCAGCAATCACAGTCTTTTTATCTGCTTCACTCTGCTTAAATGGAGAAGTTGGATTGCCGTAATAAGTCTCACCACCATCTGGAGAGCTAAATCCAGCAGCAGTCATTCCTTTCTTGGCAATTTCTTGTAACTTATTTGAATTTTCTTCAGTGGGGTTATTGAAGTAAGCCTTTAAAGCTTCTACATAGCCAGCAGGATAAGTGATAGAGGTTGTTGTCAAACTATTCAGGATGCTTTGAGCCTTAGATAGATTATATTTAGCTACTCGATACTGATTTTCAGCGTTAGTAGCTTGAGTGGTTGCTTGATCTAGCTCCTTCGCTTTCAACAACCTAGTTCCTTCAGTACTCATTACCTCTGCTTCTGCCTGTTTCAGTTTAGAAGCACGTTGGTCATCCGCTTTTTTAGCAGTCACCAAATCTTTTCGAGCTTGTGATTCAGCTTCTTCGCTCATTTCTAAGTTTCGCTTAGCTGCTTCAGCATTGGCAACAATGCCTGAAACTCCAGTGCCGTCTAAAACAGCTTGTTTTTCAACTACAATTTGTTTTGCATCTGTAACTTCTTTTGTTTTGTCAACAAGTTTTCTAGTAGCTTCTTTGACATTTGCTTCCTGATCAGTAACATTCTTTTCAGCTAGCTTTTGTTGCTCTTCAGCAGAGGACAGTTCTTTTTGAGCCTTCTTCTCAGCAACCTCTTTTTCAGAAACATCTTCTTTTGCATCCTGGATATTTTTAGGAGTAGCTTCCTGGACAAGTTTCTCCGCTTGAGTAACAGCTTCTGTAGCTTCTTCAACTACTTTCTCAGCATCGTTCACCTCATTTTGAGCTGTGTTTACAATATCCTCATGTTTTTTTACAACTGTGTTTGCCTGATCCACATTTGCTTGGGAGATAGCAACATCAGTTTCTGTAACTGTTTTTTTAGTTGCTTTCTTCTGTTGGCTCCCTGAAATTGGCTCTGTAGGCTTTAATTCTTCAGCGGAAGCTTGAGTCGTTGCTCCAACTGCTGCTGTTACGATTGCGCCAGCCAATAAAACTTTCTTAACTTCATTCATCATTTCCATTTGATTTCTCCTTTTTGATACTATTTAAAACAATGCTTATTTGAATAGTCTTTTAGTTTTCGTAAGATTTTATCAGACAATTTATTTGGTATAAAAGTCATAGATACAAGAATCCCTGATGATAAAAGAATAGCTGTAACTATGATCTGTATAATACTCATTTCTTCACCTTTTCATAACATCACCTATCTGCTTTCAGAAACAAAGAAACAGTTCCTTGCTCCCCAAAACAGATAGATGAGGACTCTATCTGTTAAATTTTACCGCTAGGTCGGTGATAACCTTTACCGGTTAGTTGTAAGATAGTTTTATTACCTTGCTTAATTCGTCTGGCAACTAAAATATCTCCACGTTTAATGGTGCGTATATCTCTATAGATTTTAGAGTATTCTGCAATCATTTCAACGGTTTGAAGTTTTCCTGCCACATATCCTTTTTTTGGAATAAGACCATACTTACTAGTTAATTTCATTTCTTCACCACTTGCAAGCCGTGCGGTTACATCACCTTGCAAACCTAGTCGTCTTAAGTCAGTGAGTGTAACCTCACTAGTTGATTTTATTTGATTCATATTGTCCTCCTTTTTGAATCAAAGGCTGATTTACAGCCATGCCGAGTTGATGCCGTAGCATCTCTACTGTGTTTTTTACGCACGATTTATAGTTTAGAAATCGCAAACTCTTTCGTCTTACGGGACAAGTCAACCGTGACTTTACATAATGCAGTCAGCACTAGATATACTTTCTAGATACACACCGCCCCTATTCTTCTTTTTATGCCTAGACTGCGCTAATCGGGACAGTGGGGATATTCAATTTTCAAAGAACAAGAGTAGTTTTAGGACTTGCTCAGGTCAGATATCACATATAAAAATTACTTTCTGAATAATTTTTTTAATGATTTTCAATACACTTTCGAGCGTTACTATTGTAAATCGCAAGTAACCCATTAAAAACATATTCAGCAATTACTTCTGATGAACGGGCAAATCGCATATTTTCTAAAGCATATCGATAGCGTTCTTCAAATGGCATCATGATATAGGCTGCCATCGTATCTGAGTAATTTTCTTCTAAAAGTTGAGAATAAACTAAATCATAAATATAATCCTTATCATACTTGCTAGCTTTATCAACTTTTCTGGAAAGTCTGTCTTGTTTATTATTTTGGGAATTTCTAGGGAACCTCTCCTCGTCCTCCTCATAAATAACTAATTCAGTGTCTTTATTATTAGTCTCACTATATTCAGTATCGTTAGGGTCTAAATTTGACACCAGGCCCGTATAAATCTGACACCCCCCTGGTGTTTTTTTGACACCCCCCTGGTCTAAATCTGACACCCCCCTAGTATCAGATTTGGAGTCACCTGATTTATCAACCATTCTAGCAACGGTGTCATCTTGCAAGAGACCAAGGTAAATTCGGTTAGCTAGATTTCCTGATTTACTTGTAGATTGTTGAACCTCATGAATTAATCCATACTCTGTGAGTTGCTTTTTAATTCTTAATAGGGTAGATTTCGAGCAACTTAGTATCTTCATCAAATTAGAGTTGGAATAAACCAGATAAATATTTCCATTCTCATCAATCCAATTATTCTTGAAAGAAAGATCTAGTCTATCTTTAAGCATGGCATAAGCGACTTTTGCATCTAACCTCATATCCTCATAAATAGGATTTTCAAACAAAACCTTTGGTAAGGCATAAAAGCGATCTGATGTCTGGTAATGGCTAGCACTAATAAACTGAATTTGTTTCATAAATTACACCTCTTTCAGTCTAAAGTCACCATTCATGGTAAATCCCATCAACCCAAAGGCCTCAAGTTCTCCTATACTTGCTATTATTTCTTTTCGTGTTGAACCTGTTTCCTTCATCAAAAACTGGATTATCATCTCTCTTGAAATTCTCTCCTTACTTTTTCGTCTCATAATTTTTCCTCCCAAAATACAAAAAAGAACTAACGGATTTTCCGTTAGTTCAATATTTTCTATTTATCTCAAAACACTAGACACTTACTAAGCTTTATTTTAGATTGAGAAGGAGGGTAAAGGTGCTTCCTAGTCCGTACTGGCTACTGACTGTAATTTCCCCACCCAATTGATGGGCCAATTCACGCGCAATCGCAAGTCCTAATCCATGACCACCTGTTTTCATATTGCGCGAAGTTTCGACACGATAAAGGCGTTTGAAAATATTCTCCAAATCCTCTGGGGCAATCCCCTGCCCCTCATCCGTCACACTGATTGAAAGCTGGTTCTTCTCCAGCTTAGCCACCACTTCCAGCTTGGTTCCTGTAGCCGAGTATTTAAAAGCGTTATTGACCAGATTTACCAAGATACGAGAAAGTTTAGCATAATCTCCTTCAATCCGGGCAGACTCTGGGACTACCTGCAAGTGAACATCTCGCTCCTCCTGCTCAATCAAGAACTGAAATTCACTCATACACTCAATCAAGAGCTGATCCAGAAAAATGCTGTCTTTACTAGTCGTCTCCGCCTGATTGCTAGCTGTGTTTAAAGTCAAAAAATTCAACTCTTCAACCAGTTTATTGAGTCTTTCCGTCTGACGCCCAATGGTTGCTAGATAATGGTCCTGTTCTCCTTCCTTGATAACCCCATCCAAAATCCCTTCTACCGTCGCTTGAATCGAAGTAATGGGGGTCTTAATATCATGCGACAACTGTGCAATCATCAAGCCCTTTTCTCGTTCGCTTTCTTCCAAGGAATCAAAGGTCGCCTGCAAATCATGGGACATTTCATTAAAAGCTTGGCCTAATTGTTGAAATTCTACAGGGCCTTGAACCTCCAGATTGGAAGGAAAGTCCTTGTCTGCTACCCGCTTAGCATGTTCCTTAAGTTTGCTCAACGAAGTAAAGACAGGCGATAGGAGAAAGAGACTAATCCCAGCACCGACAAAACTAGCCATGAGAGTCATCCCCACTAGGAAATAAATTTCTCTTTCTTCAATTAACATTCGCTGGATGGCCCAAAAGACCACGATAATCGTTAGGAGTGTTGAAATGACATACCCCACTAAAATGTAACTTTTTAATTTCATTGACTCCCTCGTGCTTTCTCAATTTTGTAGCCCAAGCCCCAGACGGTTTTGATGTTGGGCGTTTCTGCACTGGCATGTTTAGCCAACTCCTGTCGAAGAGCATGAATATGAACATTTAAGGTATTGGTATCATCCACATAGTCTTCTTGCCAGACCTTTTCATAGAGATCTGTCTTAGAGAAAACTCGCTTTGGATTGCTGGCTAAAATCCATAAAAGCTCGAAGGATTTGACTGTCAAATCAAGTGCTACATCTCCTACTTGAGCCTCATGACTACCGTGATTCATTCGTAAATCCCCGAGACTGACAACCTCTATCTCACCCCCACGATGAAGGCGACGCAAGATATTGTGGACACGTAAAACAAGCTCACGAGGACTAAATGGCTTGGCAATAAAGTCATCTGCCCCCAGGCTTAGGCCGTAAATCTTGTCCTGCTCGCTTGTCTTAGCCGTAATAAATAGAAAAGGCTGATCTGGAGATTGATACTGAACCTCACTAATCAAATCATAACCATCCATCCGAGGCATCATGATATCTGTAATAATCAAATCAATCGATTTTCGATTGAAGATTTCCAAGGCCTCTACTCCATCATGAGCCACCAAAACCTGATACCCTGCCTGAACCAGATAGCGTTGATGAATATCTGTGATTTCTACCTCGTCGTCAACGAGTAAAATGGTCTTTCCCATCTGTCTCTCCTTTGAAAAAAACAGTGCTATACTACAATAGTATAACACTATTTTAATCACTTTACGAACATTCTAAACCATATCTGGATTTTTCAAATCCTGGATAGAAAGTCTGTAACTGGACTAGTCATTCTCCTCTTTTTTAGCTTTCAAACTGAGGCCACCTAACAGTCCGGCCAAGGCGAGTCCAAGGAAGCCAATAGGAGCCATTGATGTTTGGGCTTCACCAGTATATGGAAGCATGTCTTTTTGGTCTTTCATTTGATCAGCCATCATTGGACTTGATACCTTGTTATTAGATGCCATCTTGCCTTCATCAGACATTTTACTTGAGGCTGCTGGATCTTGATCTTGTTTCATGCTTGGTGTTGCCATAGGCTGACTAGCATTCATGGTTTTGTCCTGCTCTTTGTTAGGCATCATCTTATCCTGACTAGCAGCTGGCATTTTAGATTTCATATCATCTTGATTGACACTAGGCATTTGAGCGTTCATCTTAGACGCATCTTGATGACTATTCATCATTGGAGCCGGCATAGCTGAACCATTAGAAGATGGGACGAAACCTGACTGCATCTGAGTAAGAGACTGATGTCCATTCAAGTTTACTGTCAAATCCTTAGTCGCTACAAGGTTGCTCAAATCGGCCTTGCCGTCTTTGGCACCGTACACTTTGATGGTTGCCTTGTAGCTTTGTGTACCATTTTGTTTCAACAAGTCAAGAAGCTCTTTATCTGATTTACCTTGAGTACCTGCCAAGTCCACTTCGTAGAAGTAGAGGCCTTTGCCCAATTTCTCTACTGGTGGGAGAGCAGGATTTTTAGCCGAACCATTGTCTGACCATGGAGCTTTGTCGGAGGCTTTCAAGATAAGGCGAGTTAACATACCGTCACCAGCAAAGAATTCATATGGAATGACTTGGTTGACACCAGCTGTGAATGGGCCAGGGAAGTTGGCTTTATCCAAGTAAGTGGCTGGAACATCTACTGTGTCTTTAGTGTTGTCGGCCACACCTTTTTGTACTTCAGCTGGAGTAGTCAAGCCATTCAAGTTGACATCCAAATCTTTAGTCGCTACGAGGTTGCTCAAATCAGCCTTGCCGTCTTTAGCACCGTACACCTTGATAGTAGCTTTATAGCTTTGTGTACTATTTTGTTTCAAGAAGTCAAGAAGCTCTTTGTCTGATTTTCCTTGAGTACCTGCCAAATCTACTTCATAGAAGTAAAGGCCTTTGCCCAATTTTTCTACTGGTGGAAGGGCCGGATTTTTAGCTGAACCGTTGTCTGACCATGGAGCTTTGTCTGAGGCCTTCAAGATAAGGCGAGTCAACATACCATCACCGGCGAAGAATTCATATGGGATGACTTGGTTGACACCGGCTGTGAATGGGCCAGGGAAATTCGCTTTATCCAAGTAAGTGGCTGGGACATCTACTATGTCTTTGGTATTGTCGGCTACGCCTTTTTGCACTTCAGCTGGAGAAGTCAAGCCATTCAAGTTTACTGTCAAATCCTTAGTCGCTACAAGGTTGCTCAAATCGGCCTTGCCATCTTTTGCACCGTACACTTTAATAGTAGCTTTATAACTTTGAGTGCCGTTTTGTTTCAAGAAATCAAGAAGCTCTTTATCAGATTTTCCTTGAGTGCCGGCCAAATCCACTTCATAGAAGTAGAGGTCTTTGCCCAATTTCTCTACTGGTGGAAGAGCGGGGTTTTTAGCTGAACCGTTGTCTGACCATGGGGCCTTGTCAGTAGCTTTCAAGATAAGGCGGGTCAACATACCATCACCTGCGAAGAATTCGTATGGAATAACTTGATTGACACCGGCTGTGAATGGACCTGGGAAGTTGGCTTTGTCCAAGTAAGTTGCTGGGACATCTACTGTGTCTTTGGTATTGTCTGCCACACCTTTTCGAACTTCAGCTGGAGTAGTCAAACCATTCAAGTTGACATCCAAATCCTTAGTCGCTACTAGATTACTCAAATCAGCCTTGCCGTCTTTCGAACCGTACACTTTGATAGTTGCTTTATAGCTTTGCGTACCATTTTGTTTTAAGAGGTCTAGAAGCTCTTTATCTGATTTACCTTGGGTACCTGCCAAATCCACTTCATAGAAGTAAAGGCCTTTGCCCAAGTTTTCTACTGGTGGAAGGGCAGGATTTTTAGCTGAACCGTTGTCTGACCACGGAGCTTTGTCTGAGGCTTTCAAGATAAGACGAGTCAACATACCGTCACCGGCGAAGAATTCATATGGAATGACTTGGTTGACGCCAGCTGTGAATGGACCTGGGAAGTTGGCTTTGTCCAAGTAAGTTGCTGGGACATCTACTGTGTCTTTAGTGTTGTCGGCCACGCCCTTTTGCACTTCAGCTGGAGTGGTTGCTGGTTGAGCTTCATTTGCTTCACGGTCTTGTCCAGAAACTGTAGGCGCAGGATTTGTCGCAGGTTTAACCGCATCCTCTGTTTCTTTCTTAGATTCTGGTTTTGCTTGCACTTCTTCTTTTGGCGCTACCACTTGGTCTTTATCAGCTACATTCACTTTTTCTGGAGAGCTTGTAGTATCCAAGCTTGCTTTAGGTGCTGAGTCTGCCTGTTCTGAAGGAAGAGCAGTATCGACTGCTTCTTTGAGAAGTTCTACTGGTAAGTCACTCTTTTCACTCACCGAAGTAGCATCTGGCCCAACTTGAGCCGGGGTTGGATTGACCACATCGGCACGTACAGAACTTGGTTGACCAACTAGGACAAAGAAGCCACTAGCCACAACAACTGAGGCAACACCGACACTAAGACGGCGGATAGACCAACGAGTATATCTCTGATTTGGATTGAATTTCATAGGATTCTCCTTAGAGTTTTTCTTTATTTGATGACTCTAGTATAATCTCCTAAAATTAAAAAGGATTAAGAAAAAGTTAAAATTTTTCTTAAATCCCTCTTATAAATTACTTATATTGACTCAATAGTCGTTGAAAAAAGAATAGTCATTCCTCTTCTACTCACTAAGGCTTGCTAGGGTATCCAAATATTGGTTATTAATCACCGCCATGATATAGGTATCCGGTTTTAATAAATCATTTGGTCCAAACTGTACATCTAAGGGAGCATTTTCGTAGTCACGAAAACCGAGGATATTGAGATTGTATCGTCCTCGAAGGTCTAGTTGACTAAGACTCTGCCCTGTCCAGGACTGTGGAATTTTCATCTCGACAATTGAGACATTCTTGTCCAACTGAAAGACATCTACACTGTTATTAAAGAGAATCGTCTGTGCCAACGAACGACCCATCTCAAACTCTGGTGAAATGACTGAATCTGCACCGATTTTTTCAAGGACTTTTTTTGCTGTATGACTTTTAACCTTAGCAATAATAGTCGGTACCCCTAGACTCTTGCAATGCATGACTGCAAGAACACTAGACTCTAGATTTTCACCAGTTGCGACGACTACGGTATCGCAGGTATCAATTCCAGCCGATAGCAAGAGGTCCTCATCTGTTATATCTCCAACAACACCACGCACCAAGACTGGTTCAAATTGATTGATTCGTTCCTCATGGTTGTCAATAGCGATAATATTTACATCATGCTTGGCGAGAGCAGCCAGAACACTACTCCCAAAAATACCCAAGCCTAAAATTCCGATTGTCCGATCTGACATAGTTTATCCTTTCTTATCCTATGGTAATATCTGCTTTCATATAGTGGATCATATCTTTCTTATCTGGTCGATACTCAGCCAAACTAACTAATAGCGTCAGAGGTCCGATTCGCCCAATAAACATCAGTAGCATGATGACACTAAGCGCTAGCTTACCTAACTCTGGTGTCAAATTAGCAGTTACTCCAACCGTGGCAAGCGCTGAAATAGTTTCAAACATCAGGTAGATAAATTTCGGATTCCCTTCTGCTGTTATTCCTAGTAAAATCAAGCCAACCAGAAAAGTCAATAAAAAAATAATGAAGACACTGAATGATTTTTGGACTGTCCGAGGTTCAATCGTTCTCCGAGCTACATTGGCATGGGGTAATCCTAAAAGTTCACTGCGTGCAAATACTAATAATACAAAGAAGGTTGTGATTTTAAGCCCCCCGGCTGTTCCTCCAGGTGCCCCACCCAGAAACATCTGCAAAATATAGATCATCAAGGTAACAGGTCTAGCCTGAGTAAAATCAATAGAAGCAAAACCGGCTGTTCTCATGCTGACAGTTTGGAAGAAACTAACCAGCAATTTATCAGGGAAGCTGAGATTGCCAATCGTTCCCGAATTGTTCCACTCTATCAAGAGGGTTGAAACTGTTCCAGCAAATAAAATCCCCGCTGTTAAGAAGAGGACTAGCTTAGTATGGAAACGAAGACGACGCTTTTTCTTCTTTCCTAATTGGGTAGCCAAGTCGAACCAAACCATGAAACCTAGACCACCCGTAATAATCAATCCTGCAATCACTAAATTAATCAATGGGTCTGTCTGAAAGGCTAGCAAACTCGTGCTACCAAAATTATCAAATCCAGCATTACAGAAAGCTGAAATAGCTACGAAAATGGAAGTAAAAATCCCCCGTCCCCAACCAAACTCGGGGACAAAACGAAAACTTAGCAGAAAGGCTCCGAATCCTTCTACTAGAAAAGTCGTCACGAAGATGGAACGTAGAAAATCCCTCAGAGACTGGGTTTCTTCGAAGCTAAAGCTCTCCAGAATCGTTTCTCGACCTCGAAGACTGAGTTTTTGCTTGCCCTGGATATAGAAAATTCCGATAAAGGTCATGAGACCCAAACCACCAATCTGAATCAAGAACATACAGATCAGCTGCCCCCAGACATTGTAGGTCGAAGCGACAGGTAAGGTAAAAAGTCCTGTCACACAGACCATAGATACGGCTGTAAATAAATGATCAAAGTAACCGGCATGAGATGTTGGAGATTGTGCAAATGGCAGACTCAAAAGGAGAGACCCCAAGAGAATAACCAAAGCAAAACTTAAAAAGATTCTCCGAGCGGGTGATAAACGTCCTAGAATGGTATTTATTTTTTCAACAATTGATTTTAATAACATAGCTACATTGTACCACAAAAATCTGAGAATACTCACATATGACTAACAATCTCAAGGCAGAGACCTAGCGCCTTATCAAAAGCTTCTGCACCCCAATCGCGTTGGTCATAGTTATCAAGATCTGCCAAAGAATCTGCCGTAAACAACAACTCACCCCAAACTGCTCCGCGAAGCTGAGCTACTGCCGCAAGAGCTGCACACTCCATCTCTACAACAGCACAGCCTTCTTCCTTGCGATAGGCAACTTTTTCAGCTGTTTCCCGGTAAAATCCGTCTGTCGACCAAGTCATGACTTCTTCGTAAGGGACACCTAGTTGTTCCAAAACTTGCTCGATAGCAGAAACAACTTCTACATGCACATCCATATAACGAGAAGGTGGTGCATAATGGTAGCTGGCTCCTTCATCGCGTAGGGCTCGAACTGGAACTAGAAAGGCATTTTCTTCTATATTACTCAGCACCCCGCAGGTTCCCGTGGAAATGATTTTCTCCACACCGTAACCAATCAACCAGTCCATAAACTGGGCCGCAGGGGCAGAACCAACAGGAGCTTGGGCCAGACACACTTCCTCACCCTTGTAACTCATGACATAAACGGGGTAGGTCTTAGTGGCAGACACAAACTCCCCAACACACTCCGCCCCTACTTCCTGAGCAAAGCGGTCAATCTCCTCCTCCAAAAATGCATAAACACACTTCTTTGGTAACTGTAAATCCAAGCCTTCATGGTTGGGCATAATAACTGCCTGAGGATTGTCATCAAACTCTAAAATAGGAATAGCGTGTTTTTGAATCATAAAGTACCTCCTCTAAATTTTTACTATTGTATCAAATACAAAGGGAAAGTCAAGTTCTGGTCTAAGTTCAATAAATAAACCTACCTTAAGTAGGAAACAACAATTAAATGCTTTTTTCGTCATAATAAACTTGCTATAGCTTAGGAATTATCTTATAATAGATTTAATTTGAAAAAGGGAGAAATCTTATGAAATTCTATTCCTATGACTATGTGCTCAGTCAGATCAGTCAACAGAATTGGGCCATGATTATCGTATCAGCTTTACTGCTTATCGTGACTGGATTTTTTGCATTTAAAGCTTTCAAAGATAAAAAAGGGAGCAAGTTCCGTGAATTATCGCTCATTTCTATTTTGACCTTAATCGCATTCGTTTTGATAAGCATTACGAATCTTCAAAACAGTCAATCCAACGATAATCAATTCCGCTCTTCCCTAAACTTTATCGAAGTCGTTTCAAAAGAATTAGGTGTAGATAAAAAAGAGGTCTATGTCAACACATCAGCAGTGACTGATGGGGCGATTATTAAGGTTGGCAACAATTTTTATCGTGCCATTAGCGGGACTGACCAAGATAGCTATTTATTAGAAAAAATGGAACTCTATAAATCAGATGTTGAACTCGTGGAGGTTGAAAAATGATAAGCTTTTTTGCTACGATTGCAATTAAATTAGCCTTGGGGCTACTTTCTCTTGTTTTTGTTATTAACGTAACAGGTAAAGGAAATTTAGCACCAAGTTCTGCAGTAGATCAAATCCAGAACTTTGTTCTCGGGGGTATTATCGGTGGGGTTATCTACAATAGTTCTATCACCATCATCCAATACATTGTTATCCTCATTATTTGGACTATTCTCATTTTACTCCTCAAATGGTTGAATACCAATGTTTCCTTCATTAAACATCTGATTGACGGAAAACCTACGATTATCATTAAAAATGGAACATTAGATCCAGAAGCCTGTCGCTCAAAAGGTCTAGCTGCTGCTGATGTTGCTCTTAAATTGCGCGCTCAAGGAATCTTTCAATTAAAGGATGTCAAGAGAGCTGTGATTGAGCAAAACGGACAACTAATTGTCGTAAGAATGGGTGACGAAAATCCTAAGTACCCAGTCATCACAGACGGTGTTGTCCAAGTTGAAATCCTAGAAACCATTGGCAAATCCGAGGAGTGGCTAACTGAGAAATTGAAAGAAGAAGGTTTCGAAGAAGTCTCAAATATCTTTATCGCTGAATATGATAAAGGTCAATTGAATGTTGTAACCTATTAAAAAATAAACTGATGCTTTTCGTATCAGTTTTTTGCTTTTTAGCATAAAAGGGTATATACTTAAACCAATATCTGATGTAATTTAGATAATACAAAAAATTAACGGAGGTATCCCCCATGTCAATCGAAGAAAAATTCAACCAAGCTAAAGGTTCTGTTAAAGAAGGCTTTGGTAAACTAACTGGCGATACAAAAACTCAAACAGAAGGAGCTGCAGAAAAGGTAGCTTCAAAAGCTAAAGAAGTTGCTGAAGATGCAAAAGAAGCTGTCGAAGGTGCAGTATCTGGCGTAAAAAACATCTTTAAAAAAGACGGAGAATAATTCTTTCTCGTCCTAATAACATAAGAAACTCTTATTCCAAGCTGTTAATATGCTAGGGATAAGAGTTTTTTCTTTAAATTATTATGTTTTTTAATATTAGAAAATACTTCTTATGATGTGTTGCTCAACCTAAAGCAAAAAGAACTAATTCCTATACTCCTCCTATTTCCACAAACCACCTAAGATTTGTTTTTCCAATAAGCCTAAGTCCTCTTCTCTCATTTCGCCATTGACGCCAACGACATATAGTTGAGAGAAGTAAGCTAACAATGGACCTATACAGATGCGAACCATTTGAGGAATCGTTATCTCTGGATTTACACGTGGATCTGCTAGCAATTCCTTATGAAGCACTCGAAGTTTATCTTGAATAGCATTCCAGATAAAAATCTGTTCATTTTTTAGTTTTTTATTTGAAAAACTCTCTTGTAGAATGATTTTCATCAAGGCACGATTTTTTTTGAGATAGCTCATACGATTATGGACGAGATAACGAACCCTCTCTTCTGTCGTTTCAAAAGCTAAGAGTTCCTCAAAAAAACTACCGAGAATGCCTGGGACTACAGGATGTAAAATAGCCGTCAGTAAATCATCCTTCGTCTTAAAATACTTAAACAAAGTTGCCTGGCTTAGTCCAGCACGCTCAGCTATGTGAAGAGTTGAGGTCCCATGGTAACTCCTGGTTGATATGAGATCCACTGCTGCCTGCATGATTTTTTTCTTTCCTTGAGGGTAATTCGCTTCTTCTAAGTAATCTTCAAACGATTCAAAAACAGTCTTATCCATCCAATCTTCACACCTTTTTAGCATTATTTATGTTGATTTCTAAACTTTACGATAACGACGCAATCCAACAATATTGAGAATTGTTAAAATGATCAAGAAAATCATTAAAACACCAAGATTTGACAAAATATCACCAAGATTGTGTCCGTAAAGAATAATCTGGCTTATTGCATCACCAGAATAGGTTAATGGCAAAAATTTCCCCACAGTTGGAGCCCATTCTCCCATGGATGACAATGGAATAATTCCTGAGAAAAAAAGTTGGGGCATAATCACGAGAGGAATAAATTGCATCATTTGGAATTCTGATTTTGCTAGAGTAGACAAGAGAATTCCAAAAGCTAGTGCTACAAGAGCCAGTACCACATTAACTATTATAACATTTAAAATATTTCCTACAACTTCTACATCTAGTAGCCAAATTGCTGCTAAAACGACAACTGCCGTTTGAAAAATCGCAATAATACCGTAAGACAACATATAGCCATAGACGATTTCAGAACGTTTCACTGGGGTTGCTAACAAGCGATCCAAGGTTCCACTTGTTCGCTCTTTCAACAGTGCCATACCAGAAATCAAAAAGACAAAGAAGAAGACCACAAAGCCAATTAAAATTGGAATCATACGTGCAAAGAATCCAGTATTTTTATCTCCATATTGGTAAGATTCTTTGATTTCAGGCGCCTTTTCATCTAATTTCAATTGTGGAAGAGCTTGTTTGACACGAGATAATAACTGATCGGTGCCTTCATTGACGATACTTGTTCGTAACACTTGTCGTGTCATAGTTGTTTTAGAAGCATCCGTATTTGCGTAGTCGACCTGATACTCACCATCTTTATACGATATGACTGCATCTACTTTCTCGTCAGCTAGAGCTTTTTTAGCCTGATCTAAGTCTTGATAAGTCTCGACGTCCACATGATCGAGCTCATCCATTTTTGTTACCAAACCAGTTGGTAGATCTTGTGTCGCTAACTTGACATTCACGGTTGTACTAGCTGAAAACATGAGGTTCATCAGCCACATAATAAATACCGGCGCTACAAACATCATAGCCAAGGTTCGTTTGTCACGAAGCAATTCTTTGATAACTTTTTTAGCAATAGCAATGGTTCTCATCTTACTCTCCTTCTGCTTTCAAAAAGACTTCTTCAATACTTGAAACTTGATAACTATCTTTTAAGTGTTGCGGTGTATCAAAAGCAATGATTTTTCCACCTAATAATAAGCCGACCTTATCCGTTAACTCTGCTTCATCCATAACATGGGTAGTAACTAATATCCCTACCCCATTGTCTCTAAGCGCGAATAATTCTTTCCAGATTTTCTTTCGAAGAGAAGGGTCGATTCCAACTGTCGGTTCGTCCAAAATCAAGAGCTGAGGATTCCCCAGAAGCGCGACGGCTAAAGACAAGCGTCGCTTCATTCCTCCAGAATAACCGGATACCGTTTTATTCAAATGCTCTGTCAGATCCACAACTTGAGCCACATGGGCAATTTCAGCTGTCAGATCTCTTTTGGATAGCCCTTTTAGCTGACCAAAAAATTCTAGATTTTCTTGACCTGACAAGGCCTCATAAAGAGCATCAGACTGAGCCATATAGCCAATATCACCTAAAATATGACGATTTGGCATAGTATGGTCCAAGACTAAAGCGATACCGCTATCCGCCTTTTCCATTCCTAGCATGGTTTTAATCATAGTTGATTTACCAGCACCTGATGGACCGATTAGACCAATGATTTCTCCAGGCTGTAAATCAAAACCAACGTGATCTAAGACCATTTGACGACCAAAAGATTTTTCTAAATCTTTTAAATGTAACAATTTTTTCATTTGAATCCTCCTAGGTGAGTATTTACTCACTTTTGAAATATAAAACTATTATAGTGAGTATCCACTCACTTGTCAAGTTGAAAGTTGATAGTTGAAAAAAATCTCCCTTCTCTTTCGAGAAAGGAGATTTTTATTTTATGGTCGTCCACCAGGGCCTCCATTTCCTTGAGGGCCACCGCCAGGTGCCCCTCCGCCTCCAGGCATAGAACTGACAATCTCAGTTTGTTTTTCACCATTGAGATAGATATCTCCGCCTGTGTAGGTCGCTGTTCCATCAAAGTCAAAACCAGTTTGACCAGTCATTTTGATGGTTCCTCCATTAACTGTAATATTACCATTTGAGTCAATTGGATCCGTGTCCCCTTGACCAACTTCAACCGTCAAGTTCCCACCATTCATAGTGAAGAAAATTTCACTTTGTTGAGCATTTTTGTTGGCTGCATTGACACCATCATCCGTTGAATAGATGGCGATATCTCCACCGTTGATAGTAATTGACTTACCTTCAAGCCCTTCTGTAGAATTCTTAACGGTATAGGTACCACTATCAATAACCAAATCACCTGATGCGTGGATACCATCATCTCCAGCAGTAACAGTGATGGTATTGTCAGAGAGATACATGGTTCCTACAGATGTGTCCTCATCATTGTCGACCTTAACTCCGTCTTCCTTGGCATCGATAGTCATAGTTGTGCCGGTAATGTTGAGTTCATCATTAACATTAAAGGCATCCCCGACTGCTGTGATGTTGTAGCTTCCACCTGTGATGTGAAGTGTATCATTTGCCTTGATACCATTGTTTTTCTTACCATCTACATTGAGAGTTCCTTTACCGTTGATGGTCAAGTCCACTTTAGAGAAGAGCGCTGCATCCGCTTTTTCGTCACTATTAGTTGCTGAATCTGATAGGCTATTAGTTGTGCCATCTGCTAGAGTTAGGTAAACATGACCGGCTGATGTTGCAGATATAGCAGCATTGGTATTGGTCATGGTCACACCCTTTAGAACAATATGTACATCATCAGAACTTCCAGCTTCGATCTTGATTTGAACGCCATCGGATTGACCAGAAATCACATAGGTACCTGACTTAGAGATTGTAACGGTAGATCCTGATACGGCCACTCCGTCACCTGATACCGTCGCCGTTGATCCTGACAAAGTTACAGTTGCAGCTGTTTTTTCATCATAAGAAGTATCATAGTCCTTATCTGTAAAGTAACTAGATGTTTTCTTATTGGTAGTTACTGTTGTCGTCGCTGCACTATTGCTTGTGCTTGTAGTTGACTGGGTACATGCTGTTACCAGTGCTAGAGTTGTTATACTTGTTAATAGGAATGTCCATTTTTTTGCTTTCATGCCCGTTTCCTCGTCTTTCATTTTACATGCTCTTAGTCTACGGATCTTTCCTAAAAGAAGCCTAAACTTTTTCTGAAAGTTTTCTTAAGTTTAGTTTCAATTAAGTTAAATTTAACAAAAGTTTTAGATAAACTCTTTAAAATCCTATCCAAACAAGTTCATCCTTGTTTAAAAATAGTATAACCTAAGATTAGAGGAGAAGGAATTATGAAACCAATCGAAACAAGGTTCAAACGGATTGAAACCAAATATATTGTCTCCAAAGAAATTTTAGATAAACTCATCCAAGATTTAAAGGAATATTCGGTAGAAGACGACTATCCAATTTCAACTATTTCAAATATCTACTTTGATACGGAAGACTTTGATGTCCTACTAGATGATGATTTTGGAGCTAAACGAAAAGAAAAGGTTCGGATGCGGACCTATCTCAGCCAACCCAAAGCAGATAGTCAAGTATTTTTAGAAATCAAAACTAAGGACCAAGAAGGAGTTGGTCGCAAATTTAGACTACTCTCAACTCCTATTTCTATCCTTAATTTTATGACCAAAGGGCACTTGGATGCTAGTATTACTGATACAGTCGTCATTGAAAAAGTGAAAAAGCTTCACCAAGATTACAAGCAGGCTATCAAGCCTCGTATGTACATCTACTACGATCGTTATTCATTAAAAGAAAAAAAATACATCGAGGGCTACGACTATCATAAAATTCGTATCACCATTGACCAAAATCTAATCTATAGAGATGAAAATGTCAGTCTCTTCGCAGGAAATCAAGGGGCTCCTCTATTAGATGACAATACTGTGATTATGGAGATTAAAGCTCCTGGAAACAAACCTCAGTGGTTATAAGACATTCTAGACAAGTATGGTTTGATGGAGCACAAATTTTCAAAATACAGTTGTGCTTACCACAAATCTCATGGCCTTCCTTATGCACCACGTCCCAGTATAGAAAGCGCAGGTACCGCTTATGCTTAATCTATTTAATTCCATTTTCAACAACGCCACTGCAAGTGCAGACCCCTTCCAACTACTGCTGGCACTTCTAGTCAGTCTAGTCCTCGGTTTGGCACTTACTTGGACCTACAAATATCGGACCCTCTACACCAGAGAATTTGCTATCAGCTTGACTCTGCTTCCCTGCCTTATGACCTTGGTTATTTTTCTGGTCAATGGGAGCTTGGGAACTTCAATTGCCGTAGCCGGAACCTTTAGTTTGATTCGTTTCCGTTCTGCAACGAGTGGTTCAAGAGAACTGATTGCGATTTTCCTTGCCATGATTATCGGTTTGGCTTGTGGAACAGGCTATCTCTTCCTGGCTATTCTCTTCACCCTCTTTATCTTGGGTGTTTGGTTCCTTTTGGAAAATCAACAGGTAAAAACTGACAATCAACGCCGTAGACTTTTAACAATCACGGTAACTAATCAAGAGAAGATTCAAGATGCTATCCAATCTGCTCTTGACCAATTCTGCTCAGAAATTGACATGATTACGATCAATAGCACAAATGCAGGGGACAACCTTAGCATTGTCTATGAAGTCGAGCTAAAAACAGAGGTCGATGATTTCCAAGTGACTAGCTATCTTACACAAAATATTGATCAATGCGATGTGGCATTGACTAAAAAAGCTAAAAAGAGAAAAAATCTCTAAAGACGAAAAACGAGGCTGGGATAAAAATTCCGACCTCGTTTTTTGCTAGCAATAAGTTTTTGATACTGAGACTGGTTAGGCTTTTCGATTTCAAAGAGCTCTTTTGAAAAAGACTTCACTTTCTCTTTCTACAACCTTTAATTTCCTTTAACTGGAATCTCTTTGATAACTCGTGCTGGATTTCCTGCTAGAACTACGTTGTCACCAAAGGATTTGGTAATAACCGCTCCTGCTCCTGCAACGACATTATCCCCTAAAGTAACACCCGGTAGGACAATGACACCACCACCTGCCCAAAAGTTCTTACCAATCGTGATGGGTTTGCCAAATTCTAGTCCCGAGTTTCGTTCGTCGGGGTCCAGTGGGTGAAGGGGTGTTAAAAATTGACAGTTGGGACCAATCATGGCATTGTCACCGATGGTTATAGGACAAACATCTAGCATAGTTAAATTCCAATTGGAATAGAAATTTTCTCCCAGATGAATATTGACCCCGTAATCTACCATCAAGCGAGTGTTGATGTAGAGATTTTCACCAGTAGAACCAAACCATCCTTTGATGATTTCCATACCTTTTACTGGATCGACTTCTTCATTAAAAGCTGCTTGCTTTTGTCGCGCTGTTTGCGCTAAGGCACGGAGTTCTGGATCAAACGGGTGATAGGGTTCCCCCGCAATCATTTTTTGATATTCAGTTTTCATATTTTGACATCCTCGCTTATTTTAGATGATTGTAGCATAGTATTGTATCTCGAGCAAGTTAAAATAAGTCACTCTTTATGAATTGAAAATGTGAGTAGAACGCAAACCTAACATTAAATACAAAAAGCGAGCAAAGCTAGTTTTCTGACAATCAGAATTCTGCCTTGTTCGCTTTTTTATCTAGTGGATCCTTCTTAAGAATCTATAGTGAATGATTAATCTTTTCATCTCAGATCTTAAGTAACACCTACTTATTCGCTTACTTCAACAGTTTCAACGACTTCTTCTACAGTCGTATCTACTGAAGTTTCTTCTTGAGAAGATGCTAGGTAAGACTCTTCATTGATAGCTTGTGGTTCAAGGTTACGGTAACGTGCCATACCTGTACCAGCTGGGATAATCTTACCAATGATAACATTTTCCTTAAGACCAAGGAGATGGTCTTTCTTACCACGGATAGCTGCATCTGTAAGGACACGAGTTGTTTCCTGGAAGGAAGCCGCTGACAAGAAACTATTTGTTTCAAGTGAGGCTTTGGTGATTCCCATAAGGACTGGACGACCTGTTGCTGGAACTCCACCTGCGATAAGAACATCTTTGTTTGCATCTGTAAAATCGTTGATATCCATGAGAGTACCCATGAGAAGATCTGTATCCCCTGGATCCATGACACGAACTTTACGGATCATTTGACGAACCATTACCTCAATGTGTTTGTCTCCGATTTCTACCCCTTGGCTACGGTAAACTTTTTGTACTTCACCGAGAAGGTAGGTTTCAACTGACAAGACATCACGTACAGCAAGGAGACGTTTTGGTTGGATAGAACCTTCTGTCAAGGCTGCACCACGAGAAACTTGGTCTCCAACTTCGACACGCATACGGGCTGTAAATGGTACCACGTATTCGCCTTCTCCAGTTTCACCTTTAACGAAGACTTTCTTGGTACGAGTTGAAGCATCTTCTTCGATAGCAGTAACTTGTCCTTTGACTTCTGTGATAACCGCTTCCCCTTTAGGATTGCGGGCTTCAAAGATTTCTTGGACACGAGGAAGACCCTGAGTGATATCGGTATTTGAGGCAACCCCACCCGTGTGGAAGGTACGCATTGTAAGCTGTGTACCAGGTTCCCCGATAGATTGGGCAGCGATTGTACCAACTGCTTCACCAACTTCAACCGCATCACCAGTCGCCAAGTTGATACCGTAACAGTGACGGCAGACACCATGACGAGTGTTACATGTAAATACAGAACGGATAGTCACTTCTTCCACACCAGCATTGACAATTTCACGCGCCTTGTCTTCTGTAATCAACTCATTTGGACCAATGATCACTGCACCAGTTTCTGGATGTTTAACAGTTTTCTTAGTGTAACGACCATTGAGACGCTCTTCGAGAGACTCGATCATCTCTTTTCCTTCTGCGATAGAACGGATCAAGAGACCACGGTCTGTTCCACAGTCGTCCTCACGGATGATAACGTCTTGGGCAACGTCAACCAAACGACGAGTCAAGTAACCTGAGTCGGCTGTCTTAAGGGCCGTATCGGTCATACCTTTACGGGCACCGTGAGTTGAGAAGAACATTTCGAGTACTGACAAACCTTCGCGGAAGTTTGAAAGGATTGGCAATTCCATGATACGTCCGTTCGGAGCAGCCATCAAACCACGCATACCGGCAAGCTGTGAGAAGTTTGAGATGTTACCACGAGCTCCTGAGTCCATCATCATAACGATTGGGTTCTTAGGATCTTGGTTGGCAACCAAACGTTTCTCCAATTTTTCACGGGCTGCACGCCATTCAGCTGTAACAGCGTTGTAGCGCTCGTCGTCTGTGATCATACCACGACGGAATTGTTTGGTGATTTGTTCTACACGTTTGTGTGATTCTTCGATAATTTCAGCCTTATCTTCAACCACTGGAATGTCAGCGATCCCCACTGTCAATCCTGCAAGAGTTGAGTGGTGGTAACCAAGGTTCTTCATACGGTCAAGCAGGGCAGATGTTTCTGTCGTACGGAAACGTTTGAAGATTTCAGCGATGATATTTCCAAGGTTTTTCTTCTTGAATGGTGGGTTGAGTTCAAGGTTGCGAATAGCTTCCTTGATATCTCCACCTAGTGGCAAGAAGTACTTAGCTGGAACGCCTTCTGTTAAGTTAGCATTTGTAGGTTCTTGCAAGTAAGGCAGACCCTCTGGCATGATGTCGTTGAAGAGGATTTTACCAACTGTTGTCAGCAAGACCTTGTGTTTTTGCTCTTCAGTCCATGGTTTGTTGAGGCTGTCTGTTGCAATACCAACACGTGAGTGGAGGTGAACATAACCATTACGGTAAGCCATAACAGCTTCGTCACGGTCTTTGAAGACCATTCCTTCACCTTCACGACCAGCTTCTTCCATGGTCAAGTAATAGTTACCCAAAACCATGTCCTGAGATGGAGTAACAACTGGTTTACCATCTTTCGGGTTCAAGATATGCTCAGCAGCCAACATCAAGATACGAGCTTCTGCTTGAGCTTCTTCTGAAAGCGGTACGTGGATGGCCATTTGGTCCCCGTCAAAGTCGGCATTGTAGGCTTCACAGACAAGTGGGTGCAAGCGAAGGGCTTTACCGTCAATCAAGACAGGTTCAAAGGCTTGGATACCCAAACGGTGAAGGGTCGGTGCGCGGTTCAAAAGCACTGGGTGTTCCTTGATAACTTCTTCGAGGATATCCCAGATACGCTCATCTCCACGTTCCACCAAGCGTTTAGCGGCTTTAACGTTTTGCACGATATCACGCGCTACGATTTCACGCATGACAAATGGTTTAAAGAGCTCAATAGCCATTTCACGTGGCACACCACATTGGTACATCTTAAGCGTTGGACCAACGGCGATAACGGAACGCCCTGAGAAGTCAACACGTTTACCGAGCAAGTTTTGACGGAAGCGTCCTTGTTTACCTTTGAGCATGTGGCTCAATGATTTAAGAGGACGGCTACCTGGTCCTGTGATTGGACGACCACGACGACCATTGTCAATCAAAGCGTCAACCGCTTCTTGAAGCATACGCTTCTCATTTTGAACGATGATACCAGGTGCATTCAACTCAAGCAAACGAGCCAAACGGTTGTTACGGTTGATAACACGACGGTAAAGGTCGTTCAAGTCAGATGAGGCAAAACGGCCACCATCCAATTGCAACATTGGACGAAGATCTGGTGGAATAACTGGAAGGATGTTGAGAATCATCCATTCAGGTTTGTTTCCAGACTTGTAAAAGGCATCCAAAACATCCAAACGACGGATAGCTTTGACACGTTTTTGTCCAGTAGCTGTTTTCAACTCTTCTTTGAGTTCAGCAATTTCTTTTTCAAGATCTACTTGTTTCAAGAGGTCTTGGATAGCTTCGGCACCCATTTTAGCAACGAATGATCCGTAGCCATATTCACGCAAGCGCTCACGGTATTCACGCTCTGTCATGATTGATTTGTGCTCAAGTGGTGTATCCTTGGGATCAATCACCACATAAGCGGCAAAGTAGATAACTTCCTCAAGTGCACGAGGACTCATATCAAGGGTCAAGCCCATACGGCTTGGAATCCCCTTGAAATACCAGATATGAGATACAGGAGCTTTCAACTCGATGTGTCCCATACGTTCACGACGAACTTTTGTACGCGTTACTTCAACACCACAACGGTCACAAACAATCCCTCTGTAACGAATGCGTTTGTATTTTCCACAAGCACATTCCCAGTCTTTTGTAGGACCAAAGATGACTTCGTCAAATAGTCCTTCACGTTCTGGTTTCAACGTACGGTAATTGATTGTTTCAGGTTTTTTGACTTCTCCATAAGACCATGAACGGACTTTACTTGGAGAAGCTAGGGTGATTTGCATACTTTTAAAACGATTTACATCAACCACTATTTCTTCCCTTTCTATTCTAAGTGAACTGCTTATTCTTGTTCAGCAGCTTCTTCTGTTTCTTCCGCTTTTGCTTCTTTCTCAGCTTCTTCAGCTTCAAAGGCTGCTTTAGCCTCTTGGGCTGCTTTTTCGCGGGCTTTTTCAAGATCATCTACGTGGATGACATCTTCGTCCATTCCTTCATCCAAGTCACGAAGTTCCACTTCTTGGTCATCTTCGTCAAGGACACGCATGTCAAGACCAAGAGATTGCAATTCTTTCACAAGAACTCGGAAGGATTCTGGAACACCTGGTTTTGGAATTGGTTTTCCTTTTGTAATAGCCTCATAAGCTTTCAAACGTCCGTTAATATCGTCAGACTTGTAAGTCAAGATTTCTTGAAGGACATTTGATGCACCGTAGGCTTCAAGAGCCCAAACCTCCATCTCACCGAAACGTTGTCCACCAAACTGAGCTTTACCTCCGAGTGGTTGTTGGGTAACAGTTGAGTAAGGTCCGACTGAACGCGCGTGCAATTTATCGTCAACCATGTGGTGGAGTTTGATCATGTACATGACTCCGACAGAAACACGGTTATCGAACGGTTCCCCAGTACGGCCATCGTAAAGGATCGTTTTGGCATCACTATCCATACCAGCTTCTTTAACAGTTGACCAAAGATCTTCAGAACTTGCTCCGTCAAAGACTGGTGTTGCGATGTGAATACCAAGGGTACGAGCTGCCATACCAAGGTGGAGCTCCATAACCTGACCGATATTCATACGTGATGGCACCCCAAGTGGGTTCAACATGATGTCGACTGGAGTTCCGTCTGGAAGGTAAGGCATGTCTTCTACAGGAACGATACGAGAGACAACCCCTTTGTTTCCATGACGTCCGGCCATCTTATCTCCGACCTTGATCTTACGTTTTTGAGCGATGTAAACGCGAACCAGCATATTCACACCTGATTGTAATTCATCACCATTTGCACGTGTAAAGATCTTAACATCACGAACGACACCATCAGCTCCGTGTGGTACACGAAGAGAAGTGTCACGTACTTCACGAGATTTGTCTCCGAAGATAGCGTGCAAGAGTCGTTCTTCAGCTGAAAGGTCTTTCTCACCCTTAGGCGTTACTTTACCTACAAGGATATCCCCTTCTTTAACTTCAGCACCGATACGGATAATACCCATTTCGTCAAGATCTTTAAGGGCATCTTCACCAACGTTTGGAATTTCACGAGTGATTTCTTCAGGCCCAAGCTTTGTATCGCGTGTTTCTGATTCGTATTCTTCAAGGTGGACAGATGTATACACATCATCTTTAACCAAGCGTTCGCTCATGATAACGGCATCCTCGAAGTTGTAACCTTCCCAAGTCATGTAGGCAACGATTGGGTTTTGTCCAAGCGCCATTTCTCCATTTTCCATAGAAGGTCCGTCAGCGATGAAATCACCTTTTTCAACGATATCGCCAACTTTTACGAGAGTACGTTGGTTGTAGGCAGTACCTGAGTTTGAACGACGGAATTTTTGGATGTGGTAAACATCCAATGAACCATCTTCACGACGAACTTCTACCTTGTCAGCATCTGCATAGGTAACCTTACCACCATGTTGTGCAATAACTGCAGCTCCTGAATCGTGGGCTGCTTGGTATTCCATACCAGTACCAACGTAAGGTGCTTTGGGATCAATCAATGGTACAGCCTGACGTTGCATGTTGGCTCCCATAAGGGCACGGTTGGAGTCGTCGTTTTCCAAGAAAGGAATACATGCTGTCGCAACGGCAACTACCTGCTTAGGAGAAACGTCCATGTAATCAACGCTTGATGCTGGATATTCTTGGTTAACCCCTTGGTGACGTCCCATGACAACTTTTTCAGTAAAAGTGCCATCTGCGTTCAATTTAGAGTTAGCCTGCGCTACTGTGAACTCATCTTCTTCATCGGCTGTCAACCAGACGATTTCGTTGGTTACTTTGCCTGTTTCACGGTCAACCTTACGGTATGGTGTTTGAATGAAACCATACTTGTTGAGGTGTCCGTATGAAGACAAGTTGTTGATCAAACCGATGTTTGGTCCCTCAGGTGTTTCAATCGGACACATACGACCATAGTGAGTGTAGTGCACGTCACGCACTTCATATCCAGCGCGGTCACGTGTCAAACCACCAGGTCCTAAGGCAGACAAACGACGTTTGTGTGACAACTCAGAAAGCGGGTTGTGTTGGTCCATGAACTGTGACAATTGAGAAGAACCAAAGAATTCTTTGATTGCTGCAGTTACTGGACGGATATTGATAATTTGTTGTGGTGTTAGTACTTCGTTATCTTGAACAGACATACGTTCACGAACGTTACGTTCCATACGAGAAAGTCCTAGACGTACTTGGTTAGCAAGCAATTCACCAACCGCACGGATACGACGGTTCCCAAGATGGTCGATATCGTCCACACGACCAATACCTTCTGCTAAGTTTAGGAAGTAACTCATCTCAGCCAAGATATCTGCAGGTGTTACAATACGAACTTTATCATCTGGATTTGCATTACCGATGATTGTTACAACACGGTCTGGGTCAGTTGGTGCAACAACCTTGAATTTTTGAAGAACAACTGGCTCTGTTACTACAGCAGCATCATTTGGAATGTAGACAATCTTGTTCAAGTCGCCATCCAAATGACTTTCGATACTTTCAATAACGCTGCGAGTCATAACTGTCCCAGCTTCTACCAAGATTTCACCAGTTTCAGGATCTACCAATGGCTCTGCAATAGTTTGGTTGAGCAAACGTGTTTTAACATTGAGTTTTTTATTGATTTTGTAACGACCAACTGCTGCCAAGTCATAACGACGTGGGTCAAAGAAACGAGCCACTAGCAAGCTACGTGAGCTTTCAGCAGTCTTAGGCTCACCTGGACGAAGACGTTCGTAAATTTCTTTCAAGGCTTCGTCTGTACGAGAGTCCATTGGGTTCTTGTGGATATCTTTTTCAACAGTGTTGCGAACAAGGTCGCTGTCACCAAAGATATCAAAGATTTCGTCATCACCTGAGAAACCAAGCGCACGAACCAAGGTCGTAAATGGAATCTTACGAGTACGGTCGATACGAGTATAGGCGATGTCTTTTGAGTCGCTTTCAAGCTCTAACCAAGCTCCACGGTTAGGGATTACAGTTGAACCGTAGCCCACTTTACCATTTTTGTCTACCTTATCATTAAAGTAAACACCTGGAGAACGAACCAACTGTGATACGATGATACGCTCACCACCATTGATGATGAAGGTACCCATCTCAGTCATGATTGGGAAGTCACCAAAGAAGACTTCCTGTGTCTTGATTTCGCCAGTTTCTTTGTTAATCAAGCGGAAGGTTACAAAGATAGGTGCTGAGTAGCTAGCATCGTGGATACGAGCTTCTTCTAGCGTGTATTTTGGTTCCTTGATTTCATATCCAACAAATTCCAACTCCATTGTGTCTGTGAAGTTTGAAATCGGCAATACATCTTCAAATACTTCCTTCAGACCATGGTCTAGGAAATCTTTGAATGAATCAGTTTGAATTTCAATCAAATTTGGTAAGTCAAGAACTTCTTTGATTCTTGAAAAACTACGACGGGTACGATGTTTCCCGTATTGAACGTCATGTCCTGCCAAGATGATTCTCCTTTAAAATAAAGTTTCAAGCCTAGTCGTCTAGGCCTTTCTAATCGTCATATGGTTGTAAAACCCCTATCACCGTGTCCTCTTGATGAATTTTCAGAATCTTTAAGTCTTTGTTACAAATGTTCGAAATCCTGAAAAAAAGCACAAAAAGAGCAGCTAAATCTGACTTTTTCAGAAGATTTAACTGCTGTGAGCCTTGTCCGGACAATATTTCAGACAAAACCTACGACAAATGATTATTCATATTATACCCTATTTAGCTAGATTTTTCAAGGTCTTTTAAAGATTTTTCTCTTCCTTAAATCCGTTAATTATCAGCATCTTTCTTTGAAAAACTAAGTCCATATTTAGGAAAACGCTTGCCTTAACTATTTCCTCATGCTATACTGTTATTGAAATTAATAGACAGGAGACATTTTATGAAAACAGCTAAAACCACTGTTACAGTCGTTTCTGCACTTGCATCTGTCATCTTATTGACCAGTTGCGCTACAAAATCCACAGAAACACAAACATCCGCTAATAACTCATCTGACAATCAGATTACAATGACTTACGACCAGTTACGGTCTAGAGAAAATACCATGTCAACTCTCTGGTATCAAAAAGCAGCTGAAACAAAAGCTTTGTATCTACAAGGCTATAATGTTGCTACAGATCGTCTAAAGGAATTACTGAAAACAGAATCAGACAAGCCTTATTCGATTGTTTTGGACTTGGATGAAACAGTCTTAGACAACAGTCCTTACCAAGTTCAAAATGTCAAAGATGGAACAGCATTCACACCTGAAAATTGGGATGTTTGGGTCCAAAAAGCTGCAGCTAAAGCCGTCCCAGGTGCTAAAGATTTTCTTCAGTTTGCCGATCAAAATGGTGTCCAAATCTACTATATTTCTGACCGCTCAGTTGACCAAGTAGATGCTACCATTAAAAATCTAGAAAATGAAGGTATCCCTGTACAGGGACGTGACCATCTCATGTTCCTAGAGAGTGGTGTAAAATCTAAAGAAGGTCGTCGCCAAGCTGTTCAAGAAAAAACAAATCTTGTGTTACTATTTGGTGATAACCTTGTAGACTTTGCAGATTTTTCTAAAACTTCTGAAGCTGATCGTGACAAACAACTTGAAGAATTGCAAAAAGAATTTGGCGAAAAATTCATCATCTTCCCAAATCCAATGTATGGATCATGGGAAACAGCAGTTTACGGTGGTAACAAACTAGATGCCAAGGGACAAGTAGAAGAACGCGAAAAAACTTTACAAGGCTTTGACAAATAAAGTAAGCTTGAAACTGAATAAATTTATAAGCACATAAATAGGGACAATGGCTCTTTAACTTACAAAACTCAAAAAAAGCGGACAAGAGAGGATTCTGATAACCAGAAAACTTTCCTGTCCGCTTTTATCATGTGATTCGTATCTTAATGAGCCAACATTTCTTGGGCAATTTCTTGACCAGATAAGCCATCTGGATAATAGGTTGGCCAATTATCCATCTCTTCAAAGAGGGCTTCTTGGCTCGTGCCTCCAAAGAAGATATGGAAATGTCCAGTCTTAACTGGTGCGATATTATGGTCGCTAAACTGAACATACTTAAATTGTCCAGCGTTTTCATCTGTCGTTTCAAAGAGGTAGCGAACACCTCGATTGCCTTTCTTATAAGTCAAGATTTTCTTGCCAACATACTTGTAAGTATATTTCTTACTTTGGTCGCCTTGGATAAATTCCATGGTGTTATCCGTAATGTTAATCTTGGTCACATCTGTTTGATAACCTTTTTGATAGTAAGCTTTATACTCATCCTTGGTCATCTTGCCAGTCAATTTAGCCTTATAGTCAAAGACTTGATCAAGAGTACCATTTTCAAGGAAAGGATAAACAGACTGCCAGTTACCAGTATAGTCACTCAAGGTGCGATCCTTAACATCTGCATCCTCAAAGTAACCATTTTGAACTGTTTTAGTTTCCTCAGCTTTTTCTGGCTCAATTTCTGCCCCTGCCTGGTCAGTTGTTTGCTTGAGGGCCTTGAGATTTTTCTCCATGATAGAGATATAGTTCTCGCCGTCCTTCATATCCTCTTCGGTCAAGCTTTCCAGAGGATTCAGAACGTCTAACTTAACTCCTGTTTCTTTTGAAAGAGTATTAGCTAGAGCTTGTGAGGCATTTTCTTCAAAGTAGATATAAGAGATCTTGTTCTTCTTGATATATTCGGTCAATTCTGCCAAGCGGCTTGCTGAGGGTTCCGCATCTGGCGAAAGCCCAGAGATAGAGACTTGAGTGAGTCCGTAGTCCAAGGCAAGATAACGAAAGGCAGCGTGCTGAGTCACAAAACTCTTTTGTTTAGCGCTAGAAAGTCCTTCAATATAGGCCTTGTCCAGAGCTTGCAATTTCTCGATATAGGCAGCTGCATTTTGCTCAAAGGTTGTTTTTTTATCAGGATAGTCAGCTGATAAACTGTCACGAATGTGCTCTACAAGCTTAATGGCACGCGCAGGAGACAACCAGACGTGAGGATCATACTCGTGATGATGACCTTCTTCACCATGGTCATGGTCCTCCTCTTCTTCACTTCCTGGAAGAAGCAACATATCCCCAGTCGCCTTGATTGTTTTTACTTTTTTCGCATCTAGGGAATCTAACAATTTGGGAACCCAAGTTTCCATGTTTTCGTTCTCATACACAAAGGCGTCGGCGTCTTGGATTTTAGCGACTGCCTTAGGAGATGGTTCATAATCATGTGGTTCTGTCCCTGCCCCAATCAAGAGCTCGACATTGGCTGTATCGCCTGCTACTTGCTCGGTAAATTCGTAGACAGGGTAGAATGTTGTGACGATATTTAATTTCCCATTTGCCTGTTTTTGATTGGAACAAGCCACTAAGAATACCGTCACGAGACTTGCCAAAAGTAGGCCTAGTTTTTTCATTTTTTCTCCTATTTGATAAAACGTTTGAGTAAGCTGACTAACAAGAAGACAACTACAAAGATAAGGGTGATACTTGCACTCGGTGGTGTCTCTGCATAATAGGAAATATAAAGTCCTGCCACCATGCCTAGAAAACCAATAACGCTGGCAAGAATCATCACCGAACTAAAGTTCTTCCCTAAACGCAAAGCGATACTAGCTGGCAAGACCATGATAGTCGATACCAAAAGTGCTCCCGCTGCTGGGATCATGAGGGCAATAGCCACACCCGTTACCATGTTAAAGAGAATAGACATGGTACGCACTGGAAGACCATCTACAAAAGCTGTATCCTCATCAAAAGTTAGAATATACATGGGTCTTAAAAAGAGGAAGGTCAGGATTAAAACAACCGCCGCAATGACAAAGAGCCCAATGACCTGCTCTTGACTAATGGTCACGATAGAACCAAAAAGATACTGATCCAGACTCATCGAACTAGAACTCTTGCCCTTACTCATCACAATAAGTGAAACTGCAAGTCCTGTAGACATGAGAATGGCTGTCCCAATCTCCATAAAGCTCTTATAAACCGTACGCAAGTATTCAAGAAAGACCGCCGCAATCAAGACAATAGCAATAGTTGAGATGGTCGGAGAAATCCCCAAAACCAAGCCAAAGGCAACACCCGAAAGCGAGACGTGACTGAGAGTGTCGCTCATGAGACTTTGACGGCGCAAGATTAGAAAAGTTCCAAGAACTGGTGAAAAGAGACTCATGGCAATAACTGCCAAAAAGGCTCGCTGCATAAAATCATAAGACAGTAGATTAAGCATGGTCCACCTCCTGATCACTTTCATGGACGTTGAAGCAACGCCATGGCGAATCTTGGTCACGAACAAGGTGGATATTACGATCTGCGTAATCCTTGACTTCTTCAGGATCGTGAGTAATCATCAAAACAGCCTTGCCATGATGGTGGGCACTATGGTGCATGAGCTCATAAAATTCATTTTTGGTGCCAGCATCCATCCCTGTCGTTGGTTCATCCAAGATAAAGATATCTGGATCTGAAGCAAACATACGTGCAATGACCGCTCTTTGCTTTTGCCCACCAGAGAGAGAACCAATGCGTTTATCCCGATGTTCCCACATGCCAACTGAGTTTAAACTAGCCTTGATGTGTTCTTCATCATGGGCATTCAAACGACGGAACCAACCTTTTCTTGGGTAGCGACCTGATTTGACAAATTCATAAACGGTACTTGGAAAGCCTGCATTGAAACTAGCAATTTGCTGAGGAAGATAGGCAATTCTTAATTTTTTCCCATGAATATTTGTCTTTGAGATGGTTACTTTCCCAATTCTCGGTTGTAAAATACCTAGACTAGCTTTGATAAGAGTCGTCTTAGCTGCTCCATTTTCTCCTGTCAGTGTGACAAATTCCCCACTATCAACACTGTAATTGATATGCTCAAGAACAGGTTCCTTGTCATAATAGAAGGACAAATCCTCTACTGTGATGTATCTCATTACTTGATTTCTCCTACTAAAGCAGTTAAAAACCGCTGGATAATTTTTTGTTCGTTTGGTGTGAACTGAGTGGCAACCTGCTCATAAGTCGAGAGGGTATGCTCATGATGATGGTGGTGTTCCTCAGCAATTGGTCGTGCCAAGTCTGTCAATTGATAGAAGATAACGCGAGCATCCTTGGGATCCTTAGATGTCTCCAACATCCCCTCCTTGACCAAGGATTTGATAGCCTTGGTAACGGCAGCTTGACTGACATTGAGACGACGCGCTAACTCAGAGTTGGTTAGCGACTCCTCTGATAAAAGCATGAGAATATGCTCCTGGGTATTGGTCAAGGCTACATCACTGGTACAATGACCAATGAGAATTTCATGCTGATTTTCCGCCTTTAAAATAATCTCGTTTAAAAATTGATCGATATCTTTTGCCAACTGTCTCATGATTTGCTCCTTTCTTAGAACGGAATTTCTATAAATACAAGGTTTTCATACTCTTCAAAAATCAAATTCAAACCACGTCAGCTTCGTCTTGGCGTACTCAAGTACAGCCCGCGTCTCGCTTCCTAGTTTGCTCTTTGATTTTTATTGAGTATCACACCATTCCTTTACTAGTTAAGTATATCACATCCAAGTAAGGAGTCAAGAAAAAAGATGAAAACACCTGAGATGTTTTCATCTTTTAGAATTATTTTTCTTGTTTGCGGCTAGTCCAGAGGGCTGTCGCTCCAAGAATCATACCCAATAGCATCATGAAAATAGATTGTTCACTACCTGTATTCGGAAGTAATTTTTCTGATACGACTGTCTTGTTGGCAAATTTATCTGCAACCTTATAATCAACTTTTACAGTTGATGTTTGAGCAGGAGTTGTTCCCTGATTTTTTCCTGATGGAGTTGTTTTTGTTGCTGAGTCCTTCTCAGTTTTAGCTGGAGTTGTCTCTTGAGTTTTTCCTGGCTTAGTTGCATCATTTCCTGAATTAGCCGGAGTTGTTCTCTGATTTTTTCCTGGTTGAGTAGGAATTATTGCTTGATCTTTTTCTGGTTTAGCTGGATCTTGCTCTTTACCTTGATCTTCAGGCAGTTTAAATGTTTTTGAATCCACAGAAATCGTGCGTGAATTTGGATTTACCTTTTCATACTGAGTCAAATCAGCTGTTTTAAGGTAATCTTCAAAGGCAGCATCCATTGAAGGGCCTTCTTCTCTGGCACCACCAAGCATGGTGTAACCGTCACCACCTGCTGCAAGGAAGTCATTGGTTGCTAGGTAGTAGATTTTCGCCAAATCTAGTTTTTCATAAAGACCAGTTGCACGATTCTTCACTTGAATAGCCAAGACGCGTTTACCTGCGACTAGGTTTGTATCGTAGTAGACCTTGGCTCCTGAAATCTGTAAGAATCCACCACTTGGTTCTAGCAATGGTTGACCATTTTCATCCAAGACAGTTTTTCCTGCCTTATCAACCTGCAAGATAGAGCCGAGTGATTTTTCAAACATATCCAGAACTTGCTGACCAGTTACTTGAATTTGTGAGATTGTGTTTCCAAATGGCAAGACTGCAATGACATTTCCTTTTGTAATTGGTTTATCCTTGGCAATTGTTTCACGCAAGCCTCCACCATTTGTCACAGCAATATCTGTTGGATGACTAAATCCTGTTTGACCATACTGGTAGAGAGAATCTGCGACGACATTTCCAAGGTTAGTTTCACGGACACGAACATTTTCACGGACACCGTTCAATTCAACTGGGCTATTTGAAACAACTTCTACAGCATTTTCAGCATCATATTTTTCTTTGATTTCTTTGACCATGGCTGCAATCTTTGGATTGGCTTCTAATTTCTTAGCATCTGCAGCAGGTACCTGGCTTGGATTTCCCAATAATTGTCGAGATTTGTAAGTGATTTTTCCGACATTATGGAGATAGCTTCCTGTCTGGTTGTAGGTCACATTGTTCCCATAGGTAGTCGATTCTACTGTATGAGAGTGACCGTCAATCACTGTAACACGCTTACCTTTCAAAAGAGGATTTTTTGAAAGTGCTTCTGCAAGTGTTGAACCACGCCATTCTACAGGTGTTGTTGTATCGACTCCCAAGTGAGCGAGAACAACATAGTGTTTGTAGTCTTTGCCTTCTGCCAAGGCTTTAGCTTGAATTTCTTCGATAACCTTGTTAACCTCTGCAATAGGTTCTGTAAAGGTTACGCCTTTAACATTTTTAGGGTGGGTCTTAGTAGCTGTTTCAGGTGTTGTCACACCGATGACGACAAACTCATCACCTTCAACATTCTTGTTCTTATCAACAATTGTTGCTGCTTCAAATAGACGAGCTCTATTTACATAAGTATTTGAGCTAAGCAGTGGGAAGTTCAAGATTTCTTTGTATTTTTTAGCTTCGTCAAGTCCAAAGTCAAACTCATGATTTCCTACAGCCATAGCATCGTAGCCCATCTCATTTAGGATTTTGGCACGAGCTTCACCCTTTGTAGAGTTTGAAATAGGCAGACCTTGGAAGGCATCACCTGCATCCACTACTAGAGTCGTTTGGTTGCCCTTTTCTCGCTCCTTCTCAATAACTGTCGCAAGTTTGGCATCTCCGATTACTACTTTTTCTTCTACGATACGACCATGCACGTCATTGGTGTGCAAGATAACAGTATCTTGTTCTTCTTTTTGAGGTGTAGCTTCTTCAGCTGGCGTTGCTGGACTTGTAATAACCTCAGGAGTCGCTACTACTGGTGCTTCTGCAGCGCTCACAACTTCTGTAACTTCTGAAGAACTAGTATTTTCTTCAGCATAGACTTGTCCAGCTAAAAAGGCTGGAGCTAATAGGGCTGTCGATAGGACACGTTTATTCATTTTGAAATCCATTTCTTTTCTTTCTTTTGCCATTATACGCTATTTATCATGATTTTATAGTAGATTGAATTAAGATGTGAACAAAGAGATTAGGAAAGTCAACTTAATTTCTAGAAGTTCTTTTAGAATCCGTAGTGTACTATTCTAGATTCAACCAACTATAATAAAGAATTCCTAAAATCAAAATTTTTTGTCCCGACCTCTTTAATTATCCCCAAAAGCTATCTTCTTTAGCTTGATCTGAAGAGAAGAGCCAAACTTCTTTGATTTTTCCGTCTTCAATACGGAAGAGGTCAATTCCGTTCATATTGAGTTCAGTACCATCAGCCCGTGTTCCAAGAAAAGTAACATTAGCTGCGACAAAATCCTTATTATCAGAAACCCAATTTGTTATCACCTTAAAGGTTCCATTAGTTTTCTCAGCAAATGTAGCTAGGTGAGGTCCTAGTTGGTCCTTACCAACAACTGTACCAGATATACTATGAGTACCAGGTTGATTCCAGACAATATCGTCTGCCATCGTTTCAAAGACACCAGGAAAGTCCCCAGCAATTAAAGCTTGGTTATAAGTATTGAAAATTTCTAAGTTTGTTGACATATATATTCTCCATTTCTTTTTTATGATATAATTGTAACAGTTACAAACAAAAAAACAAGTAGACACTTTTTTGATAGCTAGTATGAAAAGTAGTACTTTTATTGATACTAAAAGATAAATTTTTTAAAAAAATAGAAAGAAGATATTTTATGACAAATAAAGTGAGTGAGTATGGTATTTGTCCATTTGCGACAACGCAGAGGGTTTTAACAGGGAAATGGGCACTGGTAATCATTTATCAGTTGAGTACGGGTACTAAACGATTTAAAGAATTGCAGAGATTATTGCCTGGGATTACTCAAACTATTTTGACACGTCATCTCCGTCAATTAGAAAAGGATAAGATTGTTCAACGAAAGGTCTATGCGGAAGTTCCCCCACGAGTTGAGTACAGCTTAACCGAAATGGGGCAGGAATTCAAAGTTGTTTTAGATGCTGTCGAGAAATGGGGTCTAGATTATATCAAGTTGCTAGAAATGTAGAGGTATTGACCATGTATCAAAAGTTACTTAGAAAAATAGCAGAAGAAAAACCGAGCTATCGTCAAGAAGAAATCCTGTGGTTGCTTGAGCACTTAGGGGATACTAGTCCAGAGATTCGCGATGAATTGGTTTTTACTAGTCTGGCTAGGGGGATTCAAGAAGAGTTATTTACCAAGGAGCAATTTCAGTTGATTGCTGCTATGATTGTTTCTGATGGTGGCCTAGATAAAGAGATTGATAAGGCAGGAGCTTCAACGCTTGAACGTTCTTTTAGGGCCCTTATTTATGCCAATCTCTTATCTGCCGATGGCAATGAACAGTCTCTTTTTTATCAAGTGCTTAAAACTGATATCAGAAATACGATGCTCGATCAAGGTTTGCACTACCTTGAAAAAGAAGAGGATACGACAGGTTTTTCAAGTCAATATGGTTGGGTGCATGCTTTTGCTCATGGAGCTGATCTTTTGACTGAAGTTGTTTGTCATCCAGACTTTCCTAAAAACAGAGTTCATGAAGTATTTGACATACTTGGCCAACTATTTAAAAGAATTTCGATTCGATTTATAGATGATGAGGAATGGCACTTAGCCAGAGTGCTTTACGAACCTATTTTGCAAGGAAAGGTGGAGCAAGCGACACTGGCTTCTTGGATAAAGTCACTTGATTTCCCGATAGAAGAGAGGGAAGATTTTTATAAATTTTCCAATTTCAGATCCTGTCTCTTAGAAGTCTATGTTCAACTTGACCAGAGAAATAGTTTACAAGATGACTTGAAAGAAGCTATTCAATCTTTCCAATATTAGATTTTGATTATTAAATGTGAAAACTTACACAATATTTCCAAGCACATTTCTTAAAACCCTTTCCTTCTTCTGATAGACTAATACATAGTTTGAAAAAAGGAGATTTAACATGAAAAAATTTGTTGCTGAATTAATCGGTACTTTTATGCTTGTGTTCATCGGAACAGGAGCTGTTGTTTTTGGAAATGGTCTTGATGGCCTTGGTCACCTTGGAATCGCCTTTGCCTTCGGTTTGGCCATCGTGGTGGCTGCTTACTCAATCGGAACTGTTTCAGGTGCTCACTTGAACCCAGCGGTTTCGATTGCTATGTTTGTAAACAAACGTTTGTCATCTTCAGAACTTGTAAACTACATCCTTGGACAAGTAGTTGGAGCTTTCCTTGCGTCAGCTGCTGTATTCTTCCTTTTGTCTAACTCAGGAATGTCAACTGCTAGCCTTGGTGAAAACGCCTTGGCAAACGGTGTCACTGTCTTTGGTGGTTTCTTGTTTGAAGTTATCGCAACTTTCTTGTTTGTCTTGGTTATCATGACCGTGACTTCAGAAAGTAAGGGAAATGGAGCGATTGCTGGTTTGGTAATTGGTTTGTCCTTGATGGTCATGATCCTTGTTGGCTTGAACATTACTGGCCTTTCAGTAAACCCAGCTCGTAGCTTGGCACCAGCTGTCTTTGTAGGTGGCGCAGCTCTTCAACAAGTATGGATTTTTATCTTTGCACCAATCGTTGGTGGTATTCTTGCAGCACTGGTTGCAAAAAATTTCCTTGAAACAGAAGAATAATTGAAACTCAAAAAGCCTTGCTCCTCGTTTTGAGGAACAGGGCTTTTTCTTATCTGTTTATACTCAATGAAAATCAAAGAGCAAACTAATAAACTATCCGCAGGTTGCTCAATATATTACTTTGAGGTTGTGGATAGAACTGACGAAGTCAGTAACCATACCTACGGCAAGGCGACGTTGACGAAGTTTGAAGAGATTTTCGAAGAGTATTATCGGTTGTCAATTTTCTCTGGATAAAGGTCGTGTTGGAAGAGGCGTTGTTCTGCCAAGCCTTCATACTTGGTTCCAGGTCTACCGTAGTTGTAGTAAGGGTCGATTGAAATGCCACCGCGAGGTGTAAATTTTCCCCAGACTTCTAAATAGCGAGGGTCTAGCAAGTTGACCAAGTCTTTCCCGATAGTGTTGATACAGTTTTCATGAAAATCCCCATGGTTTCGGTAGCTAAAGAGGTAGAGTTTGAGGGATTTTGACTCGACACAGAGCTTGTCAGGAATGTAGGAAATATAGATAGTTGCAAAGTCTGGCTGAGCAGTGATTGGGCAAAGTGAGGTAAATTCAGGACAGTTAAATTTGATGAAATAGTCATTTTCCACATGACGATTGTCAAAGGATTCCAGGACTTCTGGTTGATATTCGAAAATGTAGTTGGTTTCTTTGTTGCCTAGTAGGCTTAGATTTTTCATTTCTTCTTGTTGTGACATAATTTTTTCTTTCTAATTTAAACACCACGTTGGTTGTCGTAGAGGAGGGTATGGAGTTGTGGAAGGACGCGAACATTGCCCCAGCTATCATCAGCAGCGACACGCTCCCAGAGTTCTTTGAGGCGGTCTAGTTGGTCTTGGACAATATTGCCTGTAGCCTTGGGCTCAGGATTTCCAGCTGATAAGAAGAGAACATCTGGTTGGTAGCGTTCTTGAATGCCTTTGGCAAAGGCTAGGTCTGCATCATCAAAGACAGGGATTTTAAAGGTGACCTTGTCTGGATCTAGTTGAGAAACGATAAAGTCCAAGGTCTCAAAGTTGACTTCCATCTTGGATGAAGGAGGCTTGGGACTCAGAGTCACCTGGTCGATGTCTTTTAACCAATGTTGCCAGCGGGAGCCTTGGGTTTCAACAGCCAGAGTAACACCACGTTCCTTGAGCTTGGTGACGAGTTCGGCCATGTTGGCTGCTAGGATAGCAGGATTTCCCCCAGACAAGGTTACATAGTCGTAGCTTCCTAGTTTGTCTAACTCAGCGATCACTTCATCAGCTGTCATGCGAGTAGGCTTCTCAGAACCATCCCAAGTAAAGGCAGAATCGCACCAATCGCAGTGGTAGTCGCAACCAGCAGTGCGGACAAACATGGTTTTCTGGCCAATAGCACGACCTTCACCTTGAAAGGTTGGGCCAAAAATTTCCAGAACTGGTAGTTTGAAGACACGTTCCCTAGTCATCTAACCACTCCCGTCTAAACTCCGCAAAGGCAGTCGGAGTCTCATAGAGACGAACATATTCCAAACGGAGACCGCGCTCGTCTGGCAACTCTTGGCTCATGGTTTGGAAAATCCAGTAAACCATATTTTCAGCAGTCGTATTCATGTAGGGCAGGGTTTCATTGAGATAGCGATGATCCAAGCGGGGTTCTAAGTAGTCCTTGTAGATTTGTTTGATATCCCCAAAATCGTAGGTCATGCCACGTTTATCTAAAAATCCACTGACAGCGATCTGCAGATGATAGGTATGGCCGTGCAGGGATTTGCATTTCCCCTCATAGTGAAAGAGGTGGTGGGCAGCATCAAAGGTAAATTCTTTTGAGACTAAGGTTCTGTGAGGATTGTAGACAAGGGACTCCCCAGTTTCTCGTTTGATTTCTTTGGGGGCAAAAAACATCAGGCCTCTCCTTTCTGAGAGAGATAAACCTCTAAACCATGTTGGCGTAGATGGCAGGCAGGACAATCTCCACAACCAGTACCAGTAATCCCATTGTAGCAGGTCAAGGTCTTTTCACGAACATAGTCAAAGGCACCGAGTTGGTCGGCTAATTCCCAAGTTTCAGCCTTGTCTAGCCACATGAGAGGCGTTTGGATCACAAAGTCGTAATCCATAGCAAGGTTGAGGGTCACATTGAGCGATTTGACAAAGACATCACGACAGTCAGGATAACCTGAGAAGTCTGTTTCACATACTCCTGTCACAATATCCGTAATTCCACGCTGCTTGGCAAGGACTGCAGCAAAGGACAGAAAGAGGTGATTGCGACCGTCAACGAAGGTATTAGGCACCTCTCCTTCTTTTTGCTCAATTTCTAGATCTGAAGTCAAGGCATTTTCAGTGATTTGTCCTAGCAGAGACATATCTAGGATATGATGACGAATTCCTTGTTCCTCAGCGATTTCTCTGGCAACTTGAATTTCGAGATGGTGGCGTTGGCCATAGGCAAAGGTAACGGCTTCGACCTTTTCATAGTGTTGCTTGGCCCAGAAAAGGCAGGTTGTTGAATCTTGACCACCACTAAAGACGACCAAGGCTGATTGACGTTTCATAGTACTCCTTCCAAAATGGGAAATGTTCAGAGCACGCAAAAAGCTCCCATGGGGGAGCTAAAAAATACCAAGTATAGTTTTTTTTTAGCGATGGCATGTCCCAAACATCGTGATATTCTAGTTACAGTTTAGCATATTTTTTGAAAAATGGCAAAGGGCAAGAAAAAAGAGACCAAATGAATGCACTTGGTCTCTCCTTTTATTAGCTTAATTCAGCAACGATTGCTTTGATTTGTTCTGCAGTGTGAACACCAGCAACTTGTTTCACCACTTGTCCATCTTTTTTGAAAAGAAGAGTAGGGATAGACATGATACCAAATGAACGAGCTGTGTTTGGATTTTCATCAACGTCCATTTTAACGATTTTCAAGACATCTTCTGAAAGTTCTTCAGATAATTTGTCCAAGATTGGACCTTGCATACGACATGGACCACACCAAGTTGCCCAGAAGTCTACCAAGACCAATCCGTCTTTAGTTTCTTGTTCAAATGTTGCGTCTGTAATTGCTTTTGCCATAGTATTTCTCCTTTTTAGTTATATTGGCTTAAATCTTGTTTCATGAGATAGAAGAAAACATCTCCATAAGTCCCATGGTAGTCCAAATCATGCCCCTTGTAGGTTACTTTTTGGACGGGGTAGTAGTCTGCGACACCAATTAGGCAGGCCTGTTGAGAACGTTCAAATTCTTCGTATGACTCGAAGGTCATGGTTCTCTCTTGCTTGCTGGCGTCAAGATAAGTGATTTCAATCATAGGATTCTCCTTTGCTAAATCATGTTTTCATTTTACTCCTTGAAAAAAGGAATGTCAAGAAAAATGATTGCGCACGCAAGTTTTTTAAAAAAATGTTAGGCTAACCAGTTTGATTTTGTTGCTAAACTTTCTTCAACAGCTGTTTGTAAATAAGCCAAGGTAGTCTGTCCTTCGCTTGTCAGGCAGATAAAACTAGCTCGCTTATCCTGGTCGCAGCATCTCCGACTAAGTAAACCGCAGTTTTTTGCTTCTAAGCGAGCCACCATCCGTGAAACAGCACTAGGGCTCAGGTGGAGTTTGTCTGGCAAGTCGATTTGTCGTAGGGATTTGCCTTCAGCCTGATTTAGAAAGTGCAAGAGGTAAAATTCCTTGAGTGTCAAGGTTTGTTCACTCTGCTCAGCGATGGTCTCTTCTAAAATAGCTTCTAGCTCTACTTGCCTACGGTTGAAGTCAAACCATTTTTCTAAGTAAGTCATGTCCATCTCCTTTCCCTCTATAATAGTGTAATCATACTAGTGCATCTATGATGCTTGCGCACGCAATTAGTATACACCTTTTTGGCTTGGATAGCAAGAAGGATGTTTCTTATATATTTCCTTGAAATTTTCTGAAAAAAGAGTAAACTGGTATGCAGAAAGTCTATTTGTGGAGTTTACAATGAAGTTATATGTTCAGTTAATGATTCTCTTTGTGATTTCTTTAATCGGTGAAGGAATCTCCAGTTTTTTTCATTTGCCCATTCCTGGAAGTATCATCGGCTTGATTATTCTGTTTCTAGCCTTGCAGTTCAAGTGGCTGCGAATCCGCCATGTCAACATGGTGGGGAACTTTTTGCTGGCCAACATGACCATCCTCTTTCTACCTCCTGCGGTTGGAATTATGGAAATGTTTGATGTGATTGCTCCCTATCTTCTGCCCATTGTTTTGATTGTCTTTTTTGCAGCAGTAATCAATATCATCTTGATTGCGCTTGTGGTTCAATTTATCAAAAAACGCTATGAAGGTGACTACGAAGAAAGAGGTGCTAAATGAGCGAATTTGTATCCAATCCCCTATTTGGGATTGCCTTGTCCATCTTAGCCTATCTTGGGGGAATGATGATTTTCAGACGCTATCCTCATCCCTTAACGACTCCCTTGTTGCTGTCAGCTATTTTTATAATTATCTTTCTAAAGGTGACTGGCATTTCCTACCAAGATTACTACCAAGGTGGGGTTTATCTTAACAATTTGATTGTTCCTTCAACAGTGGCTCTAGGAATTCCCCTCTATAAGAGTTTCCACTTGATGAAGCATCATGCTCGCAGTATTTTCTTTGGTAGTCTGCTGGCGGTAGTGGTCAATACCTCTTTCACAGCCCTTGTGGCCAAAATCTTTGGTATGGACTTTTTTCTAGCTATTTCCCTCTTTCCTAAGTCAGTGACAACAGCTATGGCAGTAGGGATTACAGAAAAGTTGCAGGGCTTGACTACTGTGACTCTAGTAGTTGTAGTAGCGACGGGGATTTTGACCAGTGTAATCGGACCAACACTTCTAAAATGGCTAAAAATAGACGATCCAGTAGCGGTTGGTTTGTCCCTGGGTGGAACAGGTCACGCTGTTGGAACTGGAACGGCCTTTCGCTATGGACCAGTTGCAGGTGCTATGGGAGGATTAGCTATCGGTGTTACAGGTGTTCTCTATGTATTTGTCAGTCCTATTGTAGCTAATTTGATCTTGAGTTAAAAAAATTAACGGCAAAATTTCGAAATTTTAAAAATTTTTCAAAAAAATACTTGACAATCTACATGAGAAGATATACAATGAAACCAAAGAAAACGGATACAAAATAATTTTTGCTTAACAGTATATGAGATTCTTCTTTTCTATAAAAGAATTATACGTATAATAAATTTTTTAAAATTAAAAAAGGAGGGGAAAGCGATGCTTAATTTGACTGATGTTATCAAAGTTGTAAAAAAAGGTCACCTAGCCTCAGTGCGGCAGCATCCAGATAAATGCCCAGGGCGTTATCGTTAGATTGCCTTGAGTTGCTTATGTAAAAGCGATATTTTATCACTTTACTATTATAATGATGAGGCTGAGGGGTAACCCTCAGCCTTTTTAAAGTGGGAGATAAGTTATGGAAACAATTTATTCTTTTTCTACAAATGATGTAGTTTATTTAAAAAATTTATATACAGGATCTATTTGTGAAATTGATGAGGAACTATTCAAGAAGTTATCTTTAAAAGAATTTCCTTATTTGATAAGTGAGATTGATAAACAAGTGCCCTTTATTCACTCTAAACGAATAGTAGAGGGAGATGAATTATCACTATATATAGTTACAACTATGTCGTGTAACTTGACTTGCTCTTATTGTTTTGAGAATGATAAGGATAGGAAACCGTCCTTAAGTAGTGAGTATGACGGTAAAAAGATTGTGAATTTTATATTAGATGAACTCAATTTTAAGAAGTATAAATCTCTGGATATCTGTTTTACTGGTGGTGAACCATTATATAACTTTCAGTTTATAAGAAATTTATGTGAAACTTTAGATGAGAAACTCCCTATTCCTATTTCGTATACTTTGATTACAAATGGAACGATATTCACAAATAAAATAATGTCTTTTCTTGACTGTCATAATTTCGCTATTCAAGTTTCTTTTGATGGTGATGAGCACTATCATAACCTAGAAAGATGCAATCGATTAGGGAAAGGAACTTATCATAGAATCATAAATAACTTGTCAGTTATGTTGGAAAAGTATAAAAATTTATCCATTCAGGCTAGAGTTAACATATCTAAAAGAAATTATATATCTATCCCGAAATTACTTTTAGATTTAAAAAAGTATACAGAATTTGAAAATTTTAATCTTTATTTTGATTTTGTAGCTGTACCTAACGATTCAATTCTATATATTGATAGTGAAACTAAAAAGAAGATTTGTCTAGATTTATTGCTGTTTTTATCAAAGGAAAATATACCGTATTATCATGATTTAAAAATAGGAGGGTACTGTATGTTCAAAAATCAAGATTCTCTTACAATTCATGCCAACGGTACCTTATATAAATGCTATTCATTAGTAGGGAATGAAAACTATCAGTTGGGAAGTATTGGTCAGGCTACTAACGAATTAACAGGTCTGGGAAGCATGTGCCCATATAAAGATTGTGCTTATTATGAATTTTGTTATGGAGGTTGCCCATTTAATACATTTGTAAATAATGGGAAGATGGAACGTGATTGTCAGTTTGACTATTTAGAGTGGTTTCACAAGATTGTATTTTTAGATGAATTAGGATTATTGACAAAGGAGGATGTTGAAGGGGCTATTCAACATATATCTGTTCATAAAATATATGTGGATAAAAATGTTACTATGGAGGCATGCAGATGAAAAGATTGTTATCCTATAACAATAAAGTGCTATTTCTAAAAAGCTTTATTTTGAATGCCCTTGTTACTATACTAACTGTAGCTATTCCTTATATTAGTAAGTTATTTGTTGACCATATTCTATCTCATAAAGTTCATGCTATGATTGTTTATGGGGTGCTTTATGTAGGAATTTCTCTGTTTATTCAAGTTTTATATTATTTTTGTGATGTGATTCAAGGAGAATCAGAATCGCATGTTTGGCAGAATATTTGCCAAAAAACTGCTGAAAATATCCAGCTCTATGATATGGTAGAGACAGAATTGTCTGAAGCTACCATTACACAAGAATTAGGGCAGACTTATGAGCTGTTAAAACGATTTTTTAACGAATATCCTGTTGCTCTTCTCCTGTACTTGATACGAGCGCTTGTTATTATAGGGATTTTATGGAGTATTTCTCCTACTATTGCTGTGATGATAGGTATTTTGATACCTGTATTTATATTTATTTCACAGAAATATAGTGTACGACTATCTAGGCTTGGATCTGATACAGTGAATTGTATGAAGGATATACGCGATTATCTAGTGGATAGCTATAAACTCATGCCTAGTATGCGATTTTCAGCTCATTCTAGCTTGATTGATTTCTCTCCCTTGGTGAAAAAATATATTTCATGTAAAAATAAGGAAGTGAGAATGACTTCTTTATTTGAAAATTTTCTTTCCTATGCATTTTTGAATTTTATGATTATGATGACGACGATTATATCAGGTTATCAAACTTATAAAGGTTGGATTACGATTGGTGATCTAATGGCTATCCAACTATATATTTCACAATTTTGGACACCTATTGAATACTTCCTTGATGTTTATAAGGAGTATTCAGGAAGTAAGCAAATTATCGAAAATTTTATCAATTTTTTAGAACCTGTTCAGATTTCGTATGAGTCTACTCCAATTTTAGAGATAGTCTTAGAAAAGTATGTTAGCCTGGGGAGAGATGGTGAAGAACTGCATAAGCCATTAACAACTCGTTTAGAAAAAGGGCATATTTATCGTATTGTTGGAGAAAATGGTGTGGGTAAGACGCGATTGATTTTAGCGATAGTAGGCTACAGCATGAATTATCATGGTGAGATTTACTTACCTAATTATAGAAAGAATTCGAATTTTTCGTACTGCCCTGCAGAACCTGTTGCGAGTCGATTTTATAAAAATGAATTGAGTCAAGGTGCATCTATGGGACAACTAAAATTGTTGCAGTTGCAAGAAGCAGTAGCGGTGGAGAAAGATGTTTATATTTTTGATGAGCCAAGTAATTTTTTAGATTCACAAAACAAGAAAAAAGTAGTGCAAATCCTGTCCGACTTGTTATCAAAAGAAAAGTTAGTGATTTTGATTAGTCATGATGATGATTTAGTTGATTTTCCAACAGAAGTTATTACTCTTCAATCATGTGATAGTGAGTAAGGAAAATTAGAACTTTATTGAGTTTAAGAAATATAGTGCATTGACCCTAGAATAGTATGCTATGGATTCTAAAACATTTCTAGAAATTAATTTGACTTTCCTAATCTCTTTGTTCATATCTTATTTTCAATCCACTATAGATTAGCAAGAAGAGACTGGGTAAAAAGTTTTTAAAATCAGAAAAACGCATAATATCGGTGTGCAAAAAGTTGACATTATGCGTTTTATTGTGGGAAGATTTACTTATTTTTTCCTAATACTCTTCGAAAATCTCTTCAAACCACGTCAGCGTCGCCTTACCGTAGGTATGGTTACTGACTTCGTCAGTTCTATCCACAACCTCAAAACACTGTTTTGAGGTTGTGGATAGCTTCCTAGTTTGCTCTTTGATTTTCATTGAG